>NZ_JBRRCU010000016.1:0-67186 GCF_056759195.1 Stenotrophomonas sp. STEN083
GTTTGGGGGTGCCAAACCTGCCCCCCCCGGGGGTCCCTTTCTCGGCCCCCCCCCGGGGGGGTTGGCCCCTCCCCGCCCCCCCCGGGGCCCCGCCGGGCCCCCCACTACGTTTGGGATTGCTTGTAATGCTTCTGCCGAGCATGGCTCGGCACTACCGGTGCGTTGCAATGCCGACGGATCAGTAGACGTCGCGGCGATAGCGGCCGGCGATGCGCAATGCTTGATGCGCTTCGGCACCAATCGCGTCGATGATCACTTTGTCCACGGCCGGGGCCATGCCTTGCAGGCTGCCGCAGACCAGGATGGTGGCGCCGTCGTCCAGCCATTGCCGCAGTACATCGCTATGCGCGGCCAATGCGTCCTGCACGTAGTGGAAGTTGCCGTGATCGCGGCTGAACACCGTATCCAGTCGCTCGATTCCGCCTTCGCGCTGCCACTGCTGAAGCTCGGCACCAAAATGGAAATCGTGGGCTGCGTTGCGTTCACCGAACAGCAGCCAATTGCGTTGCGCGCCGGCATCGATGCGCGCACGCAGATGTGCGCGCAGACCCGCAATGCCGGTGCCGTTGCCGATCAGGATCAGCGGAGCATCATTGCCCGGTGGATGGAAGTTGCTGTTGCTGCGCAGGCGCAGATCAATGCCGTCGCCGATAGCGGTGTAATCGCAGAGCCAGCCGCTGGCCAAGCCGGGCGTTCCGTCCGGGCGCAGTTGCCGGCGCAGCATCAGTTGCAGGCTGCCTTCGCCTGGCATCGAGGCAATCGAGTACTCGCGGTGCGGCAGTGGCTTGAGGCTGGCGGCCAATGCGTTGGCGTCGCGGCTGTCGGTGCTGTCAGGAAGATGGGACTGGGCGAGGGCATCAACGAGTTTGCGGCCGTCAGCGAGCACACTTGCAGCATCGAAACTGTTTGCCTGCATCCACTTTGTCACCGCATCAGCCGACTGGCGTGGGCCGATCTCGGCAATATCACCGGCCTGCCAGGTCGGCAGCGTTCCATCCGCGGGCTGCAGCTGCAGGTGGAATACCTTGCCGCCCACGCTGTCGGGATTGAGCACGTCGCGCCTGCGTAGCAGCCATGACTGATAGGCCGGCGCACTCCAATCGGTGGCATTGGCCGCTTCGCCGCCAAGCTGGCCAAGCAACTGCTGCCAATGGCGCAGTGCGTTGGCATCGGCGTTGTCTACTTCTACCGTATCGAACAGTGGCTGTGCGCCGTGCGTGCGCAGCCACTCATCGAGTTGATGGCCGAACGCGCAGTAGTGCTCATAGGTTTTGTCGCCCAGCGCCAGCACTGCGTACTGAAGTTGCGGCAGCTCAAGCGGCTGCGGCATCACCCGGCTGAGGAAGGCGAGGGCATGATCGGGTGGATCGCCTTCGCCGGTGGTGGCGGCGATGAACAAGGCTTGGCGGCTGCTGCCGAGCAGGGCTGCATCAACCTGATCGATGGCGCGCAGTCGGGTCTTGTGACCGGCGGCACGCAGATGTGCGGCGGTGCGTTGTGCCAGTTGCTGGGCAAAGCCCGTCTGGCTGGACCAGACCACCAGAATCGGTGGCTCCTTGCTGTCGCCGCTATCGTCATCGCGTTGGCGGGTGCACCACCACAATGCGAAGCAAGCCCCCGCATAGATCGACAACGCTGCCAGTGCCATCCACCATTGCGGTGCCAGTGGCGCGGCCGGCCACCAGCTTTCGCCCAGATGCAGGCTTAGCAGCAACAGCGCGATCAGCAGCAGGCCGAGGCCAACGGCGAGATTGCCGAGCAGGGAGCGGGTGGAGCGATTGGGGTTCATTGCGTGCTTGCGTCCAGGTAACGCTGGAAGGCGGGCGTCATGGTTTCGACCAGGCCATTGCTACTGCGGATGATGAAGCGTGCAGCCAAGTCATGGTCGTTGGCAAAGGCAAGGCCTTCATCGGCACCCATAACCGTGAGCGCAGTCGCCCAGGCATCGGCGTGCATGGCGTCGCGCGCGATCACCGTGACCGCTGCAGCGGCGCGGCTGACCGGCGCATGGCTGCGTGGGTCCAGCGTGTGGCTATAAGAGACACCATCGCGTTCGAACTGATGCCAGCGGTCGCCGGAAGTGGCTACCGCCAGATCGTCGAGCGCAAGCACGCGTGGCGGATACTCTGCGCCTGCATCTTCTTCAGGTGCGGATTCGACCAGCACGCGCCAGGGCTGGCCCTCGGATTTCAAACCGTAGCCATGCAGTTCGCCGCCGACTTCGACCAAGGCTGCGCTGATGCCGATGCGGCGCAGCCAGCGGCTGACCAGATCCACGCCGTAACCCTTGGCGATGGCCGATAGATCCAGTTGCAGGCCGCCGGGTTGCAGCGCGCTTTGCGTTTGTGGATCCAACTGCAGTTTGTTCCAGCCACAGCGAGCGGCGACCTCGGCCAGCCGCGCGGGATCGGGTACAACCTGCGCGCCCGCATCGGCGCCAAAGCCCCACAGCGCGACCAAGGGGCCGATAGTGGGATCGAAGGCGCCTGCACTGCGTTCGGCGATGTCGCGCGCGGTACTGAGTACGTTCCAGAAATCGTCGGGCAGTGCGTGCCAGCTGTTGGCGGCGGCACGGTTGTAGCGGCTGATGTCCGAGTCGGCTTCCCAGGTGCTCATCTGCGCGACCACACGGTCGAGTTCGGCCTGGATGCCGGCATGCAGCGGATGCAGGTCGCGGCTGCGCGAAGCCACCAGCTTGACGCTCCAGCTGGTGCCCATGGTGTGGCCGCCAAGGGCGGCGATGTCGGAGTTGGAAGACATCGGTATCGGAAACTGTCTGGGTGCAGTTGGTCCCTTCTCCCGCAGGCGGGAGAAGGTGCCCCGAAGGGGCGGATGAGGGGAGCTTTTGCTTTTGTGGGTCTACCGTAGCTTCAGGAGCACGGCTTCGGCCTTGCCCTCACCCCAACCCCTCTCCCGCACGCGGGAGAGGGGCTTTTAGAGTCTTACTGCGGCAGCACTTCCAGCGTGCCTACGTAGCTCAGGCGGCGGACGCTGGCCTGCGGGATCGAGGTTTTGTTGTCCTCGGTGCCGGTTTCCAGCCAGTACATGCCAGCCTGCGGCCAGGTCACCGAGAACTCGCCGTTGGCGTCGGTGGTGACCTTGATCTCTTCCTGGGCGTTGCGGTAACGGGTGCCGCCACGGGTGATCTCGACTTCCAGGCCAGCGTGTGGCTTGCCATCAACCAGCAGCTTGAACTTGGCCTGCTCACCGGCGAACAGGTCGTTCGGGTGGCCCAGGGCAACCAGTTCCATGCCCTTGCCGGTCGGCTTGAGCGCGGTGTCGTTCGGCTTGCCGTTGGTGACGAAGGTCTCGATGCGACCGGCGGTCTCGGAGACCTTCAGGTCCTTGGCGTCCTTCGGCACTTCGGTGGCGAAGGTGGCGGCGTTACCGCGCCAGCGCTTGGGCTTGCCGTCTTCCTGCCAGTTGGCCGACAGGCCGGCATTGACGGTGGCCAGGCGGTAGGTGCCCTGCTGGGTCAGCTCGACGTCGAACACGCTGCGGTACTTGCCGGTGGCCGCGTTCTGCGGCTGCACGGTGCTGCCGTCCGGTGCGGTGATCACCAGGTTGTCCAGACGCAGCGGCACGTGGTTGAAGTAGAACAGGTCGTTGGACACGGCGGCGTCCACGGTGATCCACGGGTTGGTACCGGCAATGACGGTCTGCGACGGCTGCAGCCAGGCCTTGTGGGCGGCAGCTGAGAAGGGCAGCACGGCGGCGATGGTGGCAGCAAGCAGGAGGGAACGCTTCATCGGTTGGCTCCGTTGGTAATGGGGATCAGGGCTTGACGGCGAGGGTGATGGTGCCCAGCTCGGAGGTGCCTTGGGCACGGCCGTTCTGCGCGGTACGGGCCGGCCAGGTGAAGGGGATCTTGACCAGTTCACGGCCGCCGACTTCGCGCGCGGCTTCCACCACCAGCGAGTACTGGCCGGCGGGCAGGGCACGCAGCTGCGGCTGGCGGTCGCTGAAGCTGAGCTGGTGCTTGCCGACCGGACGGGTCGGGCCGGTGACGCCATCGACCGGCACCTGCAGGGTACGGCCGCTCTTGCGCCACCACTGGCGCAGGTCCGGCAGCCACTTGGTGCCATGGCCTTCGGCGGTGTCGCGGAGCTGGTACCAGACCGACAGGTTGGCGGCGACCTGCTGGTCGGCACCTTCAATCCACACCGCGACATACGGGCGGTGGTATTCGGCCACGTTGAGCTTGGGCACTTCGACGTTGACGTCGAGGCTGGCGGCGTAGGCGGCAGGAGCGGTGGCGATCAAACCGCTCAAGGCGATGGTCAGGGTGACGCGCATGGTGCGACTCCGGAGAGAAAGACGGTCAATGGATGAGGAGCAGGGCGATCAACAGCGGGATCAGCAAACCCAGGCCGACCAGCGGCCAGGTCATGCGCCGCTGCCGCGCATGCAGATGCAACAGGAACAGACCGGTGATGCAGAACACCAGGCAGGCCACCGCGAACACGTCGAGGAACCAGCCCCAGCCCGGGCCCGCATTGCGGCCCTTGTGCAGATCATTGAAATAGGAAACCCAGCCGCGGCGGGTCTTCTCGAACTCCACGGCGCCGGTTTCGCGGTCGATGCTCAGCCAGGCATCACTGCCGGGGCCGGGCATGGACAGATAGATTTCTTCCGGCGACCACTCGGCCTCGCGGCTGCCGATGGACACTTCCAGACGATTGGACAACCAGTCGGCTACGCGCGCTGGCAGCGGCGCATTGCCGTCTTCGCGCTCCCCGAGTGCCTTGAGCACGGGCGCTGGCAGTTCCAGTTGCTGGTTCTGAACCTGTGGCTTGGCTTCGATCTTGGACGCGTGGTTCAAGGTGATGCCGGTGAGGGAGAACAACAGCATGCCGATCAGGCAGACCGCCGAGCTGATCCAGTGCCACTGATGCAGGGTACGCAACCAGAAGCCACGGCTGGCTTGTTGTTGCACGGTGGTGGCGGTGCTGCGGTCTGCGGACACGGGAATCGGGATTATTGAAGGACGACGATTAGAGCACTAATGAGAATGATTCGCAATTTGTGAAGATGCTTCACCCCCTCCCTTTGCCGCAGGCAAGGGGAGGGCCGGGGAGGGGTAGCTTTTGATCTGGCTGTTGCCGTGGTTATGGCCGCAAGCTTGAAGCTTGGAGCAAGATCAAAAGCTACCCCTCCCCAACCCTCCCCTTTACTTCGTGAAAGGGAGGGGGTAGTTCTGCTCGTGCTGGTAACGCTTGAGGATGTGCGGCGTTGACACGCGTAGCCCCTCCCCTGTGTTGCGCACAAGGGAGGGGGCGCCGTGCTTAGAAGCTCAGGTTCACGCTCAGCCAGAAGCTGCGTGCCTTGTCCTTGTTGTTGTAATCGTCCTCGAACAGCACTTCGTTGGTGGCGTCGCCGTAGATGCCGCTGCCATCCAGATCGTTGAACACGGTCTGGTAGGTGGTGAAGTCGCGGTCCAGCAGGTTGTTGATGCGGGCGTTGATCTTCATCCACTGGGTGGCCTGGAACGAGGCACCGAGATGGAATACGGTGTAGTCCTTGTAGTACAGCTCCTGGCCAGTGATCGCACTGACGCCGCGGTAGCGCTTGGAACGGGCTTCACTGGTCACGAACAGGTTGAAGCGGTCGCTTACCTGCCAGTCGAAGGTGGCGTTGGCCATGTGCTTGGCACTCAGGCCCAGCGGACGGCCCTTGTCGGCACCGCTCTTCTGCTCGCTGTCGGTATAGGTGTAGTTGGCGCGCAGGCCGAAGCGGTCGCTGATTTCCCAGCGGCCGGCGACTTCCGCACCCTGGATCACCACCTCGTCGATGTTCACCGTCTTGGTGCTGGTCGCATAGCCCAGATCTGCGTATTCGCCGGTGCTGGTGCAGACCAACGACAGGCCGGTGCCGCAGGGCTGGGTGGAGATCTTGTCGTCGAACTTGTTGTGGAACAGGGTGGCATTGAAGTTATGGCCATCCGGGTGCTGCCAGTACACCGCCAGTTCGGTGCTGGTGCTGGTTTCCGGCTTCAGGTTGGGGTTGCCGAACATCGGCGAGGTGCCCTGGCCGCCAAAGCCGGTGACGCCGTCATACAGCTGGGTGGTCTTGGGGGTCTTGAAGCCGGTGCTGACACCGCCCTTGACCGTCCACTGCGGGTTGACGGTGTACACGCCGTACAGGCGTGGGCTCAGGTGGTCGCCGAATACTTCATGGTCGTCGAAGCGCAGGCCGTAGGTGATGGCCAGCGGCTCGATCACGGTCCAGGTGTCCTCGGCGAACAGCGAGTACATGTTGTGCTCCTGCTTGCGGCCCGGGTCACCTACTTCGGTACCGAACACGCCGTCGGTCAGCTCGCCGCGGATGATCTGGGTACCGAACACGGCGATGTGCTCACCGGCTGCCTGGAACGGCATGTCGATCTTGGCGTCGAAGGTGTACTGCGCACTTTCCAGCACGCGCTTGGGGCGCGGCAGGAAGGTGGAGCCGGCCAACGCGCGGCGATCGGCCAGGCTCATGCCTGCATAAGGACCGGTGCCATCGACCATCTGCAGCAGGTGCTCGCGCTCGGCCACGGTGAATGGCATGGTGCGGCCTTCGTTGTTGGTAGCCACGTGTGCCAGCGAGACGAAGCTGTTGCCGAAGCCCCACTTGCCTTCGTGGGTCAGTGCCCAGGCGTCGCGGGTGAATTCCTGGGTAGGACCGTAACCGGCGCGCGGGTTGGCGCGGCGCGACCAGGTGCCGCCGTTGTTGCGGCATGCGTTTGCGTTGGCGCCGGCGGCGCCCAGGCAGAAGTTGCCGGCGGTGAAGATGCTGCTGATGCTGTCGACGGTGCCGACCGGGTATTCCTCTTCGCCGGCATCGTTGACCTTGATCGAGTTGTCGTATTCCTGGCGCGAGGTGTCGTAGTCCAGGGTGATGGTCTGCGCCTCGGTCGGGGTCCACGCCAAGGTGATGCCGCCAGCCTTGTTGGTGTTGTCCACGGTCTTGCCACCGGCACCAAAGCCCAGTGAGCGGTTGTGCTGGTTGCCGGCCGGGTCGGTTACCGACGAATAAACCGGGTTGGAGGCATCGCGGTCATACCAGCTGGCGCGCGCGCTGAGGTTGAGCTTGCCCGGCAGCAGCGGGCCGGTGACGAACAGGTCGGCGGTACGGTCGTCGCCGAACTGGTCATCGGTCTCGAAGCTGCGGGCCAGCGTGGCCGAGCCGTGCCAGCTGTCCAGCGTGCGCTTGGTGATGACGTTGATCACGCCGCCCATCGCATCGGCGCCGTACAGGGTGGAGGCGGGGCCGCGGATCACTTCGATGCGCTCGATCGCATCCAGCGGCGGGATGTGGTTGAACTGGTTGCCGCCGAAGTTGTTCGGGTAGATGTCGCCGTGGTTGTTCTGGCGGCGGCCGTTGATCAGGATCAGCGTGTAGTCCGAACCCATGCCGCGCATCGAGATGCTGCCCTGGCCGGTCTTGTCGCGGGTCTCGCCCACGTCCACGCCTTCCAGGTCACGCACGGCATCGAGCAGGGTGATGTACGGGCGCTTGGCCAGTTCTTCCTGAGTGATGACCGAGATGCTGGCCGGGGCATCGGTGATCTTCTGCTCGAAGCCGCTGGCGGTGACGACGACCTTGTCCAGCGTGGTCGGCGCATCGTTGGCATGGGCGCTGGCGCTGATGGCGCCGAGCACGGCGAGGCTGAGCAGGTGGCGGGAAACGGACACACGGTGACGCTGGCGCAGGGCCATGGGAATACCTCGATCAAGGAATACAGGTTGCAGCCATCAACACCGCAGGCGCGGACGCAGGCAGGGGCTAGCTGGGAAGAAGAGAGTGGTGAAGCGGAAACGACTACATGCGGAGCGTCAGCTCAACGGTGGCGCTTGCCCACGCTGTTGGCGCGGACTGGCCAGTGCATGGCCGATAACCGGCTCGGATGCAGGGAAGACCGTGCGGATGGGGCTGAAGTCGTCCGCTGCAAACAGCAGTTGCTGGACGCTGGGCAGGGGCTGGGCTGCGCGCGGTGCACGCAGCTGTACTATCCGGCGCAGCTTGGCCGGGCTTTCTTCTTCCAGGTGGCGTTCGCCGCCTTGACGCTCTTCAGCTGGCGCCGAGGCATGGCCGTTCTGGGCCACGCCGAGCCGGGAAAACTGGGTGCCGCTCTGGCATAAGGCGGCCAGCAGCGACAGCAGCAACAGCATGCACAAAGCCAGCGGACGCAGGCTGACAGCGCCGGAAGCGGCGTTGTTCTGTGCGTGCTGGCGCTGTTGCTGCTGCATTCGTATCCCCGGATTGCGGACGCGGCGACAGGGGCCGACGTTCGCGGTGCGGCATTGTAGATACGATTAGTTAACTTTTGCAAATGAGAATTGATAGCAACTTGACGAATGTCAATCGTCATCCGGCAAGCGCTTCCGTCGGCGTGGCTCTGTAGCCCGGGTAAGCGCAGCGCACCCGAGAGCGCGAATTCCCCTGACTTTCAGACTTCCGCCAAGCGCCGCGGGTGCGCTGTGCTTACCCGGGCTACGACCTTGTCATCGCTTTTCAGCTCAGGGCAGCGCCGGAACTCAGGTCTCAGCCCATTGCCGCAGCAGGTTGTGATAGATCCCGGTCAGGCTGACCAAGGACGGGTGTTGCGGGCAATCCTGGGTCAGCTGCTGGATGGAGGTATCCATTTCCCAGAGCATGCGCCGATGGGCATCGTCGCGGACCATGCTCTGCACCCAGAAGAACGAGGCCAACCGCGCGCCGCGTGTTACCGGCTGCACCTTGTGCAGGCTGCTGGACGGATATACCACCAGGTCACCGGCCGGCAGCTTCACTTCGTGTTCGCCATAGGTGTCGCTGATGATCAGTTCGCCGCCGTCGTAATCCTCCGGTTCGCACAGGAACAGGGTGCAGGAGATGTCCGAGCGGATATGCGTGCGTTGTGCGCCGTGGCCGACGCTCATTACCGAGCCATCGACATGGAAGCCGTATTCGCCGCCGCCGGTGTAACGATTGAAGCGTGGCGGCAGGATGCGTAGCGGCAGCGCCGCGGCGAAGAACAGCGGATTGCGTTCCAGCGCGCCCAAGACATGCTGGCCCAGTTCGGCCTTCAGTGGTGAGGCATCGGGCAGCTGCAGGTTGCGTTTGACCTGCGCACCTTGATGGCCAACGGTCTCGCGGCCATCAGCCCAGTCTGCCGCTTCCAGTGCACGGCGGAAACCGGCAACTTCCTCGACGCTGAGTACATTGGGTATGTGCAGCAACATGGCGGTCTTTCCGAAAAGGGCGCAGGGGAGTGTAAGCCCCTGCGCCCATCCGATCAGAAGCGGAAGTCCGCGCTGAACATGAAGGTACGCGGGGTACCCGGGGTGTAGCGGTAACCGCTCTTGTTGATCGCGGCGACGTACTGCTTGTCGAACAGGTTGTAGGCGTTCAAGCGCAGCACCAGGTTGTCGTTGACTGCGTAGGACGCCACTGCGTCATACACGGTGTAGGACTTTACGAAGGCCGGCGTGCCCTTGGCACCGTCGGTGCCACGATGCATCTCGCCGGAGTAACGCACGCCGCCACCGATGGTCAGGCCGAACGGGAACACGTAGCTGGTCCAACCGGTAAACGCATCATCCGGGGTGTAGGTCAGGTTGTTGGTGCCATCGGCGGTCACCTTGCTGCCAGTGTCCACCTGGGTGTTCATGTGGGTATAGCCGGCCGAGACCGACCAGTTGTCGGTGATCTTGCCGACGGTGGAAACTTCAATGCCTTCCACGGTCTTCTGGCCGTTCTGGAAGTAACCATCGGCAGCGCTGCCGGTGATCTCGTTGGTGACTTCGGTACGGAACAGGGCAACGTTCAGCGCCAGTGCGTCATCCAGGAACGCCCACTTGGTGCCCACTTCGATGGTGCGGGCTTCCTGCGGATCCATGTTGATGTTGTTGACGTTGCCAGCGGTTTCGTTGAGCTGGAAGTTGTTGCCACCCGGGGGCTGCTGCGAAATGGCGTAGTTCGCGTAGACGCTGACGGCGTCGTTGGGCTTGTACAGCGCACCGACCTTCCAGTTGATCAAGGTGTCCGAATCATCGAACGACGGCAGCGCGATCAGGGTGCCAACCGGGCGACCGGCGCAGTTGGTGGCGGTGCACAGCGCCGAGCTGCTGTACTCGGTCTTGTAGTGATCGGCACGCAGGCCAGCGGTCAGCATGAAGCTCTCGCTGAACTTCAGGGTGTCGAACACGTACAGCGAGGACGTGGTGGTCTTGCCGTCGGTATGGACGCCGGTGCGACGGGTGGTCAGGCCGGTTGCATTCCAGTCCGGGTTGTACAGGTTTGCCGGGCCCCAGCCAGCGCCAGCGGTGCCGGCCTTGCCCCAGCTCTTCTGCTGTTCCTGGGTGAACTCCACGCCGGTGCTGACGTTGTGCTGCACGCGGCCGGTCACGAAGTCGATGCGCAGGTTCAACTGGTCGGTCAGGATCGTGTTTTCCTGATCCTTGTAGGTCAGGTTGCTGCGATTCATCGTGTAGGTGGACAGGTCATTGATATCCGTCCACTTGATGTTGCCTGCCTGCTGGTCGTTAGCATTGCCGCCGGTCGACATGAATGCCGTCAGCAGATAGTCCTGTTCGGTCTTGCCCCAACGCGCGGTGTTGGTCAGCTTCAGCGTGTCGGAGAAGTCATGTTCGAAGCGGAAGGTCGCCTGCTGCGAGGTCACGTCATCGTGGTCGTAGCGGGTGCCATAGAAGTTCTCCGGGTTCACCGGGTGACCTGCAAGCTGGTCCAGGCCCGGTTGCGGGGTCCAGCCCGGCAGGCCGATGGTCGGCACGAAACCGTCGGGGATGTTGTCCTGCTTCAGGTACTGCAGGTTGAGGAAGTAGCGGGTGTCGGTACCCAGGCCGAAGCCGAACGACGGCGCGAAGCCCCAACGCTTGTTGTTGACGTGGTCACGGCCAGCGACATCGCTGTCTTGCCACATCGCGTTCAGGCGCAGCGCAGCGGTGGTGCCCAGGGTCTGGTTCCAGTCGGCGGTAGCGCGCTGCTGGCCATCGGTGCCGGCGGTGAGGCTGCCTGCGATCGCATCGCGCAGGTTGGCCTGCTTGCTGATCATGTTGATCGCCCCGGTGGGCGCGGTGCGGCCGATATCGGTACCAGCCGGACCCTTCAGCACTTCGACCTGCTCGGTGTTGAACACGTCGCGCGAGATCGAGCCCAGGTCGCGGATACCGTCGACCAGGATGCTGCTGGAACTGTCGAAGCCGCGCATGTAGATGGTGTCACCGGTGCTGGTGTTGCCGTTCTCACCTGCATAGAAGGTGCCCACGCCGGCGCTGTTGCGCAGCGCCTCGGTCAGGGTGGTGGCACCTTGCTGGTTGAACAGGTCGCTGGTGATCACCTGGATGGTCTGCGGGGTGTTCTGCAGGGTCTGGGTGTACTTGTTGGAGGCGGACTTCTCGGCCTTGTAGCCGTTCATCGCATGCACCTCGACCTGGTCCAGGGTCTTGGCATCCTGGGCGCTGGCCAGGCCAGGCAGGGTTGCCAGGCTTAGACCGGTGATCAGGCTGGCAGTGGTCGAAGCCAGGACGCTGATGCGCGGCGCGGTGCTGCTGTGCTTGCGGCTTTTGATATGGGTCATGGTGATGATCGTTAGTGAAAAGGGAGAAGTAAGGCGACCGCCGCGGTCTGCTGACGCGGAGGTAGGGGAAGGGATCGTTGGAGCGAGCCAGGCGGCATGGCGCAGGCGTGGAACGATGAGCAACAGAACGACGGATCGCAGAGCGCGTCCGTATCAGCTGGTCAGCCGCGCGGCGGGGCGTGGCCGGGATTGAGCAGCAGGTAAGGCGCCAACGGATAGCGTTGGGCGCGTTCGACCGCGTGCTGCAGCAGTGTGTCGCTGGCGGCAGTCACGAAGACGCGGCTGGGGGTGAACAGAGCCAGCGGAACCGGGCTGGACAGCATCGCTGCCGGGCGCGGCCGGGTCAGACGGGAGGACTCGCCGCCGGATTCGCTGATGGCGGCCATCTCCAGCGGCTGCTGTGGATGACCGGGTTCAGGCGAAACCAGTACCTGATCGAACGCTTCCAACGCCAGCGGGGCGGTGACCACCGCCTTGGCCTGGAATGCCACGGCCCAGACCAGCAACATGCCGAACACCAGCATCAGCCAAGGCAGGCCCCGCCGCACGGTGGCGACAGTCAGCGTTTGAGCCTTGGTGGACGGGGAGGACATGGGGAAGAGCGCAGACCGTTAATTTCGCGTTATCGCGACAGATGCGCATCTTATTGAGAATTGTTTGCGTTTGCAATGCCGATATGCTTGGTACAGCGAGGTCTTGCCCGGGTACAGGCGGGATGCTTTTGCCGGGGAAGAATGGCCTTTGGATGCCGTGCCAGCTGAGCTGTCGCGGGGACGCGGCCGGGTCTGGAGGCCTCGGGTGCGTGTCGGCAAAGGCTGGGAGTCGCAGCGCTGACTCCCTCGTTACGGTAGGGCCGGCTGGTTCAGTCGCGGTCGTCGCGCGACCAGATGCCACCGTGTTCACGCTTGACCGGGAATTTCGGCACCGCCGTATAGGCCGGTGCGCACAGGGCGCGGCCATCGCGGATGTCGAAGCGGGCACCGTGCAGGATGCACTCGATGCTGCCTTCGTCCGGGTCCAAGGTGCCGGAGGACAGTTCAAATTCCTCATGCGTGCACTGGTCTTCCAGCGCGTACAGCTCGCCGTCCAGGTTGAACACCACGATCGGTGAGCCGGTGACCTCATCGAAGCCGGTCTTCAATTCGCCCGGCAGCAGTTCCTCGCTGGCACAGATGAAGGTCCAGGTCTCGCTCATGCGGCGGCCCCGAGCGGCTTTTCCAGGATCTCGAACTGCAGGTCGTCGCGCTTGGGAATGCCGAAACGTTCGTCGCCATACGGGAACGGCTTCTTGATGCCGGTGCGCACGTAGCCGCGGCGTTCGTAGAAAGCGATCAGCTCGTCGCGGCAATCGATAACCGTCATCTGCATGGTCGGCAGCTGCCACTGTTCGGCCGCATGCTGTTCCGCGCGCTGCATCAATTGCTTGCCGATGCCGCCGCCTTGGGCGTTGGGGTTGACCGAGAACATGCCGAAGTAACCGTGGCCGTTTTCATCGGCGACATGGCAGCAGGCCTGCAACTGGCCGTCCTGTTCAGCGAGCAGGATCACGCTGCGCGGGCGGTCAAGCTCGCCCTGGATGCCGGCGGCGTCAATGCGCTGACCATCAAGGATATCGGCTTCGGTGGTCCAGCCGACGCGCGAGGCGTCGCCACGGTAGGCGGAGGTGACCAGATCGATCAGGGCCGGGATGTCGGCGGCGGTGGCATTGCGGAAGGTCAGCGTGTTCATGGATTGCATTCTAGCGCTGGGAGCTGGAACGGACGATGGGAGGTGTCCTGGGCTGTGCTCCCTCCCTTTGCCTCAGGCAAGGGGAGGGCTGGGGAGGGGGTGCCTCTTCGCAAGGTGATGTAGCAGAGGCTTCGCTTGTGTAGTGCCGAGCCATGCTCGGCTGAGGCTCTACCGGTGAAGCCCCTGCTGAGCATGGCTCGGCACTACAGGTGAAGCGTTTGCCTTGCACTCAACGCATGAAGAACTCGACCGGGAATGACAGTTCCAGCGGTGTTTTGCGTGCTTCCGGCACCGCCGGCAATGGCGTGGCGCGGCGGAAGGTATCCAGTGCGGCCTGATCAAGCATGGCCGAGCCGGAGGTCTGCTCCAACGCCAACGACAGCACCGAGCCATCGCGGGCAAGGCTGACGCGGACGTGGGCGACGCCTTGTTCGCGGCGCGCGCGGGCGGCATTGGGATAGCGGCGATGCCGTTCCAGCTTGGCCATGACCCGGCCTTCCCAGCTGTCCTTGCCGGGGTTTGCTGCGTTCGGCCCGGGCGGAAGCGGCGGGGTCAGCGGTGCGGCGGCGATCGACGCTTCCTGTTGTTGCGGGGCCAGCGCCTGCTGCACCGGTTGTGGAGGCGCGGGCGGTGGAACCACCCAGTTGGCGGTGGCACGCGGTGGCGACGGCGGCAGCGGGCGCGGCGGTTCCGGTTTCTGTTTCTCCGCCGAGGCCGCAGCGGAAGGTGTTGGGGCAACGATTTCTTCCAGCGGCTGCTCCGGTGCACGTGGCGGCAACATCACCAGTTGCGTGCGTTCGACGGGCTCCTCCAACGGCGGATCCATGCTCGGCGCGCGGCTCCACAGCAACAGCGCGAACATTCCAATGTGCAGCAACACGGTCACGGTTGCAGCGACCGAGCGGATGCCGCGTTCTTCCGATTGCGGGGACGGCACCGCGGCCACACCGCGCGGTAGCGGCCGGGTCAGCAGATATAGCGCACAGCCGCCCATGCCGATCGCAACCGCCAGCCACAGCAGCAGCGATGGATGCGCGAAGTACCAGAACACCGCAAAGCCCAGCGCCATGCCGCCGCAGGCAAATGCTTTGGCGCGCTTGGACATCGCGCCCTGTTCGCGCCACAGCCGCAGCGGTGGGCCGAACTGCGGGTGCTGCAGCAGCCAGCGCTCGAAGCGCGGTGAGGAACGGCCAAAACAGGCGGCGGCCAGGATCATGAAAATGGTGGTGGGCATCACCGGCAGCAATGCGCCGATGATGCCCAGTGCCACCATCAGCATGCCCAGCAACAGATAGCCCACGCGCATGGCGCGGTTGCGCCGTGGCGGGGTTGGTGCGGTGCTCAGCGTTGCCTCCATCTCAGTCGGCAAAGCCCTGCTCGACGTAGCCATGCACGTGCTGGAACGCCGCAGTGGCTCCAGCCACCAGACGTTGTTCCTGCTCGGCATCCAAGGCGTTGCCATCCAGCGCCTCGGTGAAACGCCGCCAATGGCGCGCGCGGCCATCCGGGTGTCCGGCCAGGTGGCGGGCACCGTGATTGGCATCCAGGCCGATCTTTGCAGCCAGCTTGAACAGGATGGCTGCGCCGAGGTTGGAGCCTTCGACCACGTACAGCCAACCCAGTGCGGTGGCCGGGTCGATGTCGCTGCTCAAGGCGGAATTGTCATCGGCGGGCAGGGTTTCACCGAGGTCGTGTAGATCCTGCTGCAGTTCCTGCAGGCGCTGGCGCTCGGCCAGATCCGGCAACAAGCCCTGCAACGCCGGCAGCGAGTACAGCACCGCGAGGTCACGGTGGAAGCGGTACTGCACGCGCAGGAAGCGCCGGTAGTTCTCAAGCGATGCGAAGGGTTCGCCGCGCATGATGCGTTGGTCCAGACGCTCGTGAGTGCCATGGGTGGCGGCCTTCAGGCGTTGACTGCGGCTGATTTCCAGCAGCATTGGGGAAGCGGACATATGCAGGTTCCTCAGAAGTTGACGGTGAAGCCCATACGCACGGTGCGACCCGGCGAGGGCATCAGGCCCAGCGTCATCGCGTCCATGTAGTAACGGTCGGTGAGGTTGTCCACGCTCAGGTCGAGCGCGACGTGGTCGTTGATGCGGTAGTTGGCGAACACGTCGACCAACACGTAGGAACCCCAGTCCACTACCGGAATGATGCTGCTGGCACGGGGCAGGGTCGGGCGGTTGCCGGTGTAGCTGACCCGGCCACCGGCGGTCAGGCGCTGGTCCAGCTGATGCGTGCCCAGCGTCAGCGCACCCGAGGCGCGCGGCGGGACATGGTTGCTGGCATAGCTGTCGGTGACGCCGCCCGGATGGCAGCGCTCCGACTTGGTCGGATAGGCGCGGTCGCTGTGGCAGAAGTTGGTATAGGTGTAATAGCTGCCGGACAGTTCACTGAAGAAGCGCGGCGTGCGGTACTCGGCGGTGATCTCGTAGCCCTTGAAGTCGGCGTTGTCGATGTTCTCGATTACCGGTGACGACACCCAGCCCTGCAACTGCACGGTGGTGCGGGTCAGGTAATCCTTCACGTGGTTGTCGAAGTAGGCCAGCTTCAGGCGTGCCTGGTCGCCTTCGGCGAACAGGCCGTCGCGCAGCAGGTTGATGCCGTACTCACGGTTCTTGGCGTGTTCCGGGCGCAGGTCCATCGCGAACGTGGTCGGAACCGGGCCGGAGCTGGTCTCGAACAGACCGGGCATGCGCAGTGCTTCGGCATAGCGCGCGTAGACCTGCACGCCCTGGAACGGGGTGAAGGTGATCGCCGCGATCGGCGCATTGCCGCTGGCCTTGCCCTGCAGGTGGACGTCGGTATAGGTGATGGGACGGGTCTGCGATGGCAGGCGGGTGATCTCGCGGTCATAGCTCTTGTAGCGGGTGTGGCGTACCGCCGCATCGAATTTCAGCCAATCGGTTGGCACCCACTCGGCGCTGGCGAACAGGCTGCTTTCCTCGCGCTTGGCATTGTTGCTGCTGAAGCTCTGCTTGGCGCTGATCGGATGGACGTCTTCCTTGCCGTGGGTGAAGCCGTACTGCAGGGCGACGTCGCCCCAGGCGGTGATGAAGCGCGAGGTATTGGTGGCATCGATGCCCCAGCGCTCGGCCTGGCGGTAGGTGGTCTCGATATAGGTGTACTCGGGCGGCAGCGTCGGGAACGAGTAGACGTTGCGGATGGTGTTGTCCAGGGCGGTGCGCCAGGCATTGGCCTTGAAGTCGATCAAATCGTTGGCCGGCTGCCAGCGGTAGCGTGCGGTCCAGGTGTCGGCATCGACATCGCTGAGCGCGGATTGCAGCGCGCCCTCGCCACGCAGGATGGCCGACGGCATCAGCTCGCCGTAGCGGCTCTGGTACTTCATGCGGCCCACTTCCAGCGCCTGCTCGGGGCTGGGTTTCCAGGTTGCCTTGAACAACCAGGACTGGTTGTCGACCGAGGTGTTGAGCACTTCTTCGCCGGCACGGAAGCGGTTGAGCCCGCTGAAGCTGACGTTGGTGTAATCGGTCCACCAACCGAAGATGTTGGTGACGCGCTCGTCGCTGAAGATCGGCTGCGGGGCGTCCGGGCCGCCTTCGCCGGCGAAGTAGTTGCCGGTCTTGCGGCGTGCGAACACGCCCACCACTTCAAAGTGCTCCCAGCGTTTGGCGGCGGCAATGCTGCCACTGCCACCGGTCGGCTTGCCAGTGGACGGTCGGTCCATGCCGGTGTCGTCGGCAAATTCGGTGGGCAGGGGTTTGGGTGTGCAGATTTCGCCACCACCGCAGCCGGTGACGAAACGACCGCCATTACGCAAGCCGCCGGTGGTGAATGCTGGCGGCGGCGAGGTGGAGTTGTCGCTGAAACCACCCTTCAGGCGGATGCCCCAGTCCTTGTCGCCGCTGATGATGTCCTCGGCATTGAGGGTACGCATGCTGACCACGCCGCCGATCGCGCCGACGCCTTCGGCACCGCCGGTCGGGCCCTTCTGGATGTCGATGCCGCCAATCATGTCCGGGTCGATGTAGCTGCGCCCGGCTACACCGGCATAGCCGCGGTAGACGGTGACCTGCTGCTGGCTGCCGTCGATCAGCACCGGCACGCGGTTGAAGCCCTGCATGCCGCGGATGTTCAGGTCGAGCGCGCCGGAATTGCGGTTGTCGCCGTTGATGACACCGGCCACGCCCTTGAAGATGTCACCGGCCTGGGTGCCGCGCGAGCGCTCGATCTGCTGCAGCGACAGGTGCGTGCCGGACTGCGCGGAGGTGTAAGGCGTGTCGGCCGAGTTGCGGCTGTCATCGCCCAGCTGGGTTCGGTTTCCCTGGTCACCCTGCACCCGCAGCGTGCCGATGCGTTCCACGCCATTGGCCGGCGCGCGCTGTACGGTCAGCGCGCCGCTGGCAGTGGTGGCCAGCTGCAGGCCGCTGCCCTGCAGCGCCTGTGCGGCGGCCTGTTCGACCGAGTACTGGCCATGCACGGCCTTGGCCTGCTTGCCCTGCAGCAGTGCCGGGTCCACCGACAAGGTGCGGCCGGCGCTGGCGGCGATGCGGTTGAGGCTGGCGCCTAGCGGGCCGGCGGCGATCTGGTAGTCGAGCACTGCCGCATCAGCGGCTGCGGTTTGCGCGTTGGCCAGCGGAACGGCGCAGGCCAGCGACAAGGCCAGGGCAAGGCAGGAAGGGCGAAGCAGGGGGGAGGCGGACATCGATACGGCTTCCGAAAGAGGGTTTCGGATAGGGATGTGTATCGAGGGCGAAAAACCGGACACGCTCACGCTATTTTTTTTCGATCAGGGTGACCGGGCCGTAGGAGCGGATCAGCAAGGGCAGGGTTTCGGCCAGCGCGGCCAAGGTACGGTCGCTGTCATCCAGCCCGAATACGCCCTGCACGCGCAGCACCGCGGCTTTCGGCGACACCCGCAGGAAACCGCTGCGGTAGGCGCGCAGGCGCTCGACCAGTTCCAGCAAGGGAGCGTTGTCGAGGCTGACCCGGCCATGCAGCCAATCGGTCAGCTGCGGTGGGTTGCTGCCAAGGGCGGTGATGCCGCTGGCATCGATGCGAGCACTTTCTCCGGCAAGCAGGCGCTGGCTGTGGCCGTGCTGGTCCTCGATCAATACGTGGTCGCTGAGCACGGCAACCTGGGTCGATGCCTCGTAGCGTTCCACCATCAGCCTGCCGCGCAGCAGGCTGAGCTTGGTGTGCAGGCTGTGCAGCAACAGGGGGCGAGGATCGGCGGCGATGTCCAGCAGTGCGCGCCCGCGTCGCAGCCATAGTTGGCGCTGGTTGGCAGCGAAATCCAGATCCATCGCGCTGCGCGCATCCAGCGTAAGGGTGCTGCCGTCATCCAGTGCAAAGCGGCGGCGTTGCCCGGTTGCGGTGCGCAGGTCGGCGCTGAGTTCGCGCAGCGGGAACTTGCGGTCGGCCAGCAACGCGGCGCCGCCAGCGGTGAGCGCAAAGGCCGCCAGCGAGCGCAGGGCGACACGCCGCGACGGCCGCAGCAGCAGTTCGCGCGCCTGTTGATCCTGGCCGGGGTGACGCTGGGCAACCTCGCGCAGGCGTTGGAAGCGGCCCTGGATCTCCTGCAACTGCTGCCAGGCCTGACGGTGTTCGGGCGAGGCGTCGAGCCAGCGCTGCAGCTGCTGTTCGCTGTCCACATCGGCGCTGCCGGACTGCAGCAGCACCATCCAGTCGATGGCGGCTTGCATCGCCGCTTGCTCGCTCATGGGGCCAGGTCCGTGTGCTGCAGGTCCTGCAGGCAGCAGATCCAGGCCTGGCGCAGGTAGCGGCCGACCGTGCGAACCGACACGCCGAGCTGCTGTGCGATCTGCTCGTGGCCCATGCCGTCGAGCTGGCTGTAGAGGAAGGCGGCGCGGGCGGGTGCGGGCAGTGACTGCATGCTGCGATCGACCAGCAGCACGGTTTCCAACAGTAGTGCACGTTCCTCGGGCGAGGGCGAAAACGCTTCAGGACTGTGCCGCAACTGCTCCAGCCAGGCCTGTTCCAGATCACGGCGCCGACGCAGATGGAACAGCAGGCGCTTGGCAATGGTGGTCAGGAACGCGCGTGGCTCATCGATGCTGGTCAGCGGCGTGCGCGATGCTGCGACCTGGCTGAAGGTCTCGGCGGTGAGGTCTTCTGCATCCCAGCGGCAACGAACCTGCCTGCACAGCCGCGCCAGCAACCATCGGTGATGGTCGCGGAACAAGGTGGCAAGAAGGGAGGACGACGCGGGGCTCATCGTTTGTGCAAATGCGAATTGTTCGCATTATTGCATGTGTGAGCAGTGCTGTGCAGCGGGACTTTTGTAGGAGCGGCGTCAGCCGCGAAGCTGGTGGATCGTCAGATTCCGGAATTCATGAGCACTGCAGCTATGCGTGCTTCGCGGCTTACGCCGCTCCTACAAAGGCAACCACACCCACAATCCAGCAGCGCTGCTCTATAGCCCCTCTCCCGTTTACGGGAGAGGGGTTGGGGTGAGGGCGCTTTCGCTGTTTGAATTTCGACCTGCAGTGCTTTCGGCTTCGCGGCTTATGCGGCTCCTGCAACAGCTGGATTTCTCAGCCCAGCAAGGTGCGCACTTTCTTCAACGCCGCCATGAAGGATTCAATCTCTTCATGCGTGTTGTAGAACGCCAGCGAGGCGCGGCAGGTGGCGGCTACGCCGTAGTACTGCAGTAGCGGGTGCGCGCAGTGCTGGCCGGAGCGCACGGCGACGCCTTGCAGGTCGAGCAGGGTCGCCAGGTCGTGCGCATGTGCGCCCTCGATCTGGAACGACACCACCGCGGCCTTGTTCGGCGCAGTACCGAAGATGCGCAGGCCTTCAACGCGCTGCAGTTCTTCGGAGAAGTGGGCCAGCAGTTCCTGCTCGCGGGCTTCGATGTGCTCGCGGCCGAGTTCCTCCAGGTAGTCCACTGCGACGCCCAAGCCGATGAAACCGGCGATGTTCGGGGTGCCGGCTTCGAACTTGTGCGGGGCATCGTTGAATACGGTGCCGTCGAAGCTCACTTCCTTGATCATCTCGCCACCGCCGAGGAAGGGCGGCATATCCTGCAGGTGCTCACGGCGAGCCCACAGCGCGCCGGTGCCGGTCGGGCCACACATCTTGTGGCCGGTGACAGCGTAGAAATCGCAGCCGATCGCTGCCACGTCCACGCTTAGGTGAGGCGCGGCCTGCGAGCCGTCGATCACGGTGACGATGCCGCGCTTGCGGGCCTCGCGGCAGATCTCGCGCACCGGATTGATGGTGCCCAGCACGTTGGACACGTGGGTGAGCGCCAGCAGCTTCACTTCCGCGGTCATCGCTGCATGCAGCGCGTCCAGGTCGAGGCTGCCATCGGGGCTGATCTCCGCCACGCGGATGCTGGCGCCGGTGCGCTCGGCGACCAGCTGCCACGGCACGATGTTGGCGTGGTGCTCCATGCGCGACACCAGGATCACATCGCCGGCCTTCAAGCGCGGCAATGCCCACGAATACGCGACCAGGTTGATCGCAAAGGTGGTGCCGCTGCACAACACCAGCTCATCGCTGCGCACGTTGAGGAAGCGTGCCAGCTTGGTGCGTGCGCCTTCGTAGGCGTCGGTGGCCTCGGTGCCAAGCGCATGCACCGCGCGGCTGACATTGGCGTTGTAACGACGATAGAACTCGTCCACCGCGCCGATCACCGACAGCGGCTTCTGCGCGGTGTTGGCATTGTCGAAATACACCAGCGGCTTGCCGTTGACTTCGCGCATCAGCAGCGGGAAGTCGGCGCGCACGCGCTCCCAGTCGGGGGCGGTGGCCGGGTGGTGGATCGGACGCGGGGAACTGAGATTCATGCCATGCCTGCCTGTTGCAGTGCCTGGTCCAGGTGGCGGGCCAGCTTTTCGGTAAGAACGCCTTCCACCGCGGACAGCGGCTCGTGGCAGAACGCGGCGCTGAGCATGGCGCGCGCCTGTTCGGCAGGCAGGCCACGCGAGCGCAGGTAGAACAGCGCGTTGGCGTCGAGCTGGCCAACGGTAGCGCCGTGCGCCGCCTTGACCTCTTCTGCGTCGATCACCAGCGTCGGCTGGGTATCGATCTCGGCATCGGCCGACAGCAGCAGGTTCTTGTTGGACAGGTTGGCATCGGTGCCATCGGCGCCTTCGCGGATGCCGATGCCGCCGTGGAACACCACGCGGCTGCGGTTGGCTGCCACGCCGCGCCAGACCAGCTCGGCGCTGGTGTCCTTGGCGATGTGCTCGATGCCCAGGCGGGTATCAATATGGCGGCGACCGGTGCCCAGCAGCACGCCATTGGCGGTCAGCTTGGCGTTGTCGCCTTCCAGGCGCACGTTGAGCTCATGACGGCTCAGCGCTGCACCCAGTTCCAGGTCGATGCGGCGGTACTCGGCATCGCGGGCCAGTACCGCATCAGTGCGCAGCAGCGAGGTGGCGCGCGCGCTGTCGGCCTGCACGCGGGCATGCGACAGCACCGCGTCCTGGGCGATGTGGACGTGCACCAAGGTGTTGTCCAGGTGTGCGCTGTCGCCAGCCTGCAGATGGTGCTCGACCAGGCCGAACACGGCGCCACGGCGCAGTTCGATCAGGTGACGGTGATGCCAGGCGTGGTCGCTGGAATCTGCCGCACTGACGAACACCAGGTGCAGCGGGGTGTGGCTGACGATGCCGTCGGCCACCTGCACCAGCACGCCTTCATCGGCGAGTGCGGCATTGAGCTGGGCGAACACTTCCTCGGCGCGTTCGAAGCGACGGCCAAGGAAACGCAGCGCCTCGGGCTCTTCGGCCTGCACGGCAGACAAGGTGCGCACCTGCACACCGGCATCCAGCGACGACAGATCGCTGAGCGCAGCGCTGTGGCGGCCATTGACGAAGACCAGGCGCGGCGACGGGATGTCGGCCAGCAGCGCGGTATCGATGTCCGGGGCCTGCAGCGGTGCGGCAGTGAAACTGCGGCGCTCCAGCTGGCGCAGAGAGGTGTATTTCCAGGCCTCGTTGCGGGCGGCGGGCAGGCCGGTCTTGAGGGCGGCCTCAAGAATCGACTCCCGTTCGGCGATTTTCGTTGAATCCCCGCACATGGATGTGCGGGCTGTTGCGAAGGATTCGCGCAACGAATCGAGCAGGGCATTCATTACTTGGCTGCCTCGCGGACCACGCGGTCCTTCAGGAAGTCATAACCGTGCGCTTCCAGCTCCAGCGCCAGTTCCGGGCCACCGGTCTTGACGATGCGGCCGTCGGCCAGCACATGCACCACGTCCGGCTTGATGTAGTCGAGCAGGCGCTGGTAATGGGTGATGACCAGGAACGAACGCTCCGGCGACCGCAGTGCGTTGACGCCATCGGCCACGCTCTTCAGTGCATCGATGTCGAGGCCGGAGTCGGTTTCATCGAGAATCGCCAGCTTCGGCTCAAGCACGGCGAGCTGGAAGATCTCGTTGCGCTTCTTTTCGCCACCGGAGAAGCCTTCGTTGACGCCACGGTGCAGCAGCTCGTCCTTCAGGTGCAGCACGGCCAGTTTCTGCCGGACCAGCTTGAGGAACTGCATCGAGTCCAGTTCTTCCTCGCCACGTGCCTTGCGCTGTGCATTGAGCGCTGCGCGCAGGAAGTAGGTGTTGTTGACGCCGGGGATTTCCACCGGGTACTGGAAGGCCAGGAACAGGCCGGCAGCGGCGCGCTCTTCAGGGGCCAGTTCCAGCAGGTCGCCATCTTCGAATTGCAC
This sequence comes from Stenotrophomonas sp. STEN083, assembly GCF_056759195.1. Taxonomy (NCBI): domain Bacteria; kingdom Pseudomonadati; phylum Pseudomonadota; class Gammaproteobacteria; order Lysobacterales; family Lysobacteraceae; genus Stenotrophomonas; species Stenotrophomonas sp. STEN083. Next base: position 22,946 of record NZ_JBRRCU010000016.1, read on the forward strand.
GCTGCCAGCGGTGACGTCATAGCCGTCGCGGCCGGACAGGACATTGCCGAGGGTGGACTTGCCGGCGCCGTTCGGGCCCATGATGGCGTGCACTTCGCCCGGCTTCACTTGCAGCGACAGACCCTTGAGGATTTCCTTGTCGCCGATGCTTGCGTGGAGGTTTTCGATCTTCAGCATGAGGGTGCGTTCTTCAATATGTAGGGTGCGGGGCGATCAGAGCTCGCCTTCGGCGCGATCGAGGAAGGTGGCGCGCAGCCATTGGGTGCGCTTGCGGGTCAGTTCGGCCTTGTTGGCCGAATACAGCATCGGGTACATCGAGCCGTACAGGACGCGTGGGTTCTCGTCCTTGCCAACCGGGTAGCGCGCTTCGATATCGGCGTCGCGCAGCGGGATCCACAGGCGCTGGGCAGCGCGCAGCTTGTCGATGGCGACCTGCTGACCCTGCAGTTTCTGCAGCACCTGGCGGTACACGGCGTTGAGCTCGGCGTCGGCTGCGGTGGCTTCGGCCGCCGCACACTCGTTGAGCTCGAACTGGGTGCGGGCGTCATCACAGGCCTTGCCCGGCGACGCGGCGGAGGCCACGAACGGCAGTACGGCCAGCAGGAGCAGCGGCAGGCGGTTCATCCGACCGATCCTTCCAGCGAGACTTCCAGCAGCTTCTTGGCTTCCACCGCGAACTCCATCGGCAGTTCCTTGAAGACCTGCTTGCAGAAGCCGTCGACGATCATCGACACCGCGTTTTCCTGGTCGATGCCGCGGGCACGGCAATAGAACAGCTGGTCGTCGGAAATCTTGGAGGTAGTGGCCTCGTGTTCGACGGTGGCGCTGGGGTTCTTCACCTCGATATAGGGGAAGGTGTGGGCGCCACACTTCTTGCCGATCAGCAACGAGTCGCACTGGGTGTAGTTGCGCGCGCCCTCGGCGCCGCGGTCAACGCGGACCAGGCCGCGATAGGTGTTCTGGCCACGGCCGGCGCTGATGCCCTTGGAGATGATCTTGCTCTTGGTGCGCTTGCCGACGTGGATCATCTTGGTGCCGGTATCGGCCTGCTGACGATGATGGGTCAGCGCGACCGAGTGGAATTCGCCCACCGAGTCGTCGCCCAGCAGCACGCAGGACGGGTACTTCCAGGTGATGGCCGAGCCGGTTTCCACCTGGGTCCAGGTCACCTTGGAGCGCGCGCCACGGCATTCGGCACGCTTGGTGACGAAGTTGTAGATGCCGCCGACGCCGTTCTCGTCGCCCGGGTACCAGTTCTGCACGGTCGAATACTTGATCTCGGCATCTTCCAGCGCCACCAGCTCGACCACCGCGGCGTGCAGCTGGTTCTCATCGCGCATCGGCGCGGTGCAGCCTTCCAGATACGAGACGTAAGCCTTGTCCTCGCAGATGATCAAGGTGCGCTCGAACTGCCCGGTGTTACTGGCGTTGATGCGGAAATAGGTGCTCAGCTCCATCGGGCTGCGCACGCCGGCCGGCACGAACACGAAGCTGCCATCGGAGAACACCGCCGAGTTGAGCGCGGCGAAGTAGTTGTCGCCCACCGGCACCACCGAGCCCAGGTACTTGCGTACCAGCTCCGGGTATTCGCGGATGGCTTCGGAGATGGAGCAGAAGATCACGCCCTTGTCGGCCAGTTCCTTGCGGAAAGTAGTGCCGACCGAGACCGAATCGAATACCGCATCCACTGCCACGCCGGCCAGCTTCGCCCGCTCATGCAGCGGCACGCCAAGCTTTTCGTAGGTGTCCAGGAGTTCCTTGGGCACTTCGTCCAGCGACTGGTACTTCGGGCCCTTGGGCGCGGAGAAGTAGCTCAGTGCCTGCAGGTCGATCGGTGCGATCTCGAGCTTGGCCCAGTCCGGCTGGCGCATGGTCAGGAAGTGGCGGTAAGCGTCCAGGCGCCACTGCGTCATCCACTCGGGCTCTTCCTTCTTGGCCGAGAGCGCGCGGATGACGTCCTCGTCCAGACCGGGGGGGAACGATTCGGATTCGATCAGCGTGACGAAGCCTGCGTCGTATTTACGACCCAGCTGCTCATGGATTTCACGGTTCGGGCTGTCGACGGTGTCGACCGGTTCGATGATTTCGGTGGCCATTAGGGCTGCCTACGGTTGTTCAGGAGACGACGTCGGCGCTGATGCGTCGACGGTCGGCAAGCGGTAAGGGGTGCAGCATCTGCGCGAGGGTGACGCCGCGCAGGGCATCGGAAACCACGTCATTGATCAGCCGCCAGTTGGAGCGCACACCGCACTGCCCGGCAAGCCCGCACTGGCTCTGCTCCTGGCTGCATTCGGTGATGGCCAAGGGGCCTTCCATTGCTTCCAGGATCTCGATCAGGGTGATCTCGGAGGCGGGGCGGGTAAGCCGGTAACCGCCATGCACGCCGCGCAGGCCTTCAACAAGACCGGCCTGGGCCAGCGGCTTGAGCAGCTTGCTGACGGTGGGCGGCTCCAATCCGGCGGCTTCAGCCAGATCGGTCGCGCTCAACACTTCGGCTGGCCGTGCGGCAAGCACGGTCAGGACGACGGTGGCGTAATCGGTGAGCTTGGTGACGCGGAGCATTGCGGGGGCGGGGAATCAATGTGGACCAAAATTGTACGCTTTCTGGTCCGGGGGGCCAAGTTTTGCTGTTCAGCTGGCAGAAACCCCCAGCCAATCACGGGCCTGCAGCTGTTTCCTCTCCCCTTGCGGGAGAGGATGCCGAAGGCACGAGAGGGGGCGGCGCAGCCGCTGCTGTTTCGTGGGCTCGCACGAAAGGGTAGGTTTCGGCATTGGTGATGCTTTTGGTCTTGCGCCAACAGCTACCCCTCTCCCCAACCCTCTCCCGCAAGGGGAGAGGGAGCTAAGCACGGCATCGCTTCAATCTGGACCTTTGCCGGCGCTCCTTCTCTTTGCAATCCGAGGCCCACACCAATCCCCGCTTGGGTTGTCCTGCCCGATGGGCGAGAATCACCGCCTCACTCAAGTCCCGGCCATGTACATGCCCAAGAAGATCCAGGCACGCAAATCCTCCATCCACGGCAACGGCGTGTTCGCCGTGGCAGCGATCAAGAAGGGCGAGCGCGTCATCGAATACAAGGGCAAGCGCCGTACCCATGCCGAAGTGGACGCGGATGACGCAGGCGATGTGGAAACCGGCCACACCTTTCTGTTCACCCTGAACGACGATTACGTCATCGATGCCAACTACAAGGGCAATGATGCACGCTGGATCAATCACAGCTGCGATCCGAGCTGTGAGGCGATGATCGAAGAGGCCGAAGGCGATGACCGCACCGCCGACAAGGTGTTCATCGAAGCCATCCGCGACATCAAGGCCGGCGAAGAGCTGACCTACAACTACGGCATCACCCTGGCCGAACGTCACACTCCGCGCCTGAAGAAGATCTGGGAATGCCGTTGCGGCTCGCCCAAGTGCACCGGCACGATGCTGCAGCCGAAGCGCTGAGTCTCTGGGGCGCTGCATGGATCGGCATGGTTTTGTAGGAGCGGCGTAAGCCGCGAAGCCACTGCCAGCTCAGGTGCTGCTAATGGATCATGGCGCAGCTCCGCAGGGAAGACTCTGCTCGGTGGCTGACACCTCGCTAGCTTCGCGGCTTACGCCGCTCCTACAAACAAAGTAAATAGGCCGCAATCGCGGCCTATTTCGTTTCTACAGAAGGGCCGCTCAATTCCCCAGCAAACCCTGCGGCACGAAGCTGCCCAGGTTCTGGTTGAAGTCCACCGCGATCCGACCGTTTTGGATGCCGACCGACTTCACCTGCAGTACGCCCATCACCTTGGCGATGGCCGGGTCGATCTTGTAGATCGGCTCGCGTCGGGCGTAGTCGGCCAGCCAACTGTTGAGCAGGCTGCGGGTGCTTGAATCCAACTCACCACCACCAGCACTGGGGCGGAAGCCATCAACGGTGGGCTGATCCAGGTGGAAGCCCTGGGTCTGCGTGTCATAACGCAGGCCGCTGCTTATCTGTACATCGCCCACCGGCATCGACGAACCACCTGCGGCCATGGCCAGGTTGAAGCCCAGGTCCAGGCGGCTGCCCTGTGGCAGGGTCAGGTGTGGCTGGCTCACGGTCAGCGCCAGCAGTCCGCCCAGTGCCTTCTGAGTGCGCGGGAAGCTGCCGTCCAGGTACTGCTGCACATCGGCGGCACCGACGGTCAACTGCTTGCCATTGATCTGTGGTGCGGCATGGGCGCTACCGGCCATGGCGAGCAGGGCGATGCTGGGGAGGAGCAGGGAACGCAGATTCATCGGGTGTACTCGGTGATGGCGGCAGGTTGGACTAGCAAGATAACCGGATCGGGTGAACGGCTAATTAGCAGGCTCGGTCCCGTTGGATGGAAGTGCTGCCCGGCTGGTCTCCTTGCCACTGCGACGGATAAGCGTGCCGGCGCGACATCAGCGTTTGAAGTGCTGTTTTCCGGTTGCGATGCTCGCGCCAGCAGGCCGATATTACGCTTGGCCTGCGCAAGCGACTTCCGCTCCCGCGCAATCATGGAGGGTGTCTGCAAGTGCTGGTCGGCTTGCTGCCAGCGGCTTACTCCGCCGGCGTCTGCAGCTGCTTGAGCTTGTGCAGCAACTGGCCGAGCTCCGGCTGCAGCGCGCTCAACAGGCTGTCGGGCTTGGCTGAAGATTCGGCCAGGGTCTCCAGCAGACCGGTGACAACCACCACGCCAGCGTCCTCATTGCAGGACAGTCGACGTTGGCCTTGCGCGGATTCCAGCTGGCGCATCCAGTTGTATTGGCTGCGTTGTTCAAATTCGATCGAGCAACGGCCGCTGCACTGCTGGCCGTCAGTCTCGATCGGCGTGACGGAGATTCGGTAGCGATGCTTGCTGATGGACATGGTGGACTACGTGGGGAAGCGGTGGGAGTGGCCACCATAGGCCCGCTCCGGCGCCGGTACGAGGCGTTGGACCATGACGCTGTGTTCCAGTGTTTTTCCCATGCCACAGGCGGAACGCTGCGACCCATGGGAACGTTTTCCACGTTTCGATCAGGCAAAAAAAACGGGACGGCAGAGCCGTCCCGTTTATTCGCCAAGGGGCGCGCTGATTACAGCGCAGCGTCCTTGAGCTTCTTGAGCGGACGCACCTTGAGCTTGGTGGTGGCCGGCTTGGCGGCAAACCACTGCTCTTCCTTGGTGAACGGGTTGATGCCCTTGCGCTTCGGCTTGGCAGCAACGCTCACGGTGGAGATCTTCAGCAGGCCCGGCAGGGTGAAGGAACCAGCGCCCTTCTTGTTGACCGAGGCGGCAACGGCGCCTTCCAGGGCGGCGAACACAGCGCGCACGTCCTTGGCAGCGACCGAAGTGGCTTCAGCGATGTGGGCAACCAGACCGGACTTGGTCAGTGCTTCCTTGATCGGCTTCAGTGCGGCCGGCTTGGCGGCAGCCTTGGTTGCAGCCTTCGTAGCTACTTTCTTCACTGCCTTCTTCGGGGCAGCCTTTTTAGCGGTCTTTGCCATGATTTCCTGTTCCGTGAACGGTTGGTTGTTGGTCGTGCCGACCCCGTCGGCAAGCGAAATGTAGGGCATGAATTGCGTGACGCCAATAGGTAATCGAAGAAAAAGCCCATAAAAATTGGTTCTGGACGCATTTGGACAACAATTCGGTGCTGGAAGTCATGCAAAAACCGGGTTGGACTGCGATCAAACGCGGTGTTGCCCGCGCTCGGCGGGCACGCCGTTACGCCGCCGGCTGCGGCGCACAAACCGCTAACACGCTGTGGTTTAGGCTGGCCGGGTCATCCACCACGAGGAGTTCGACCATGGGTATTTCGCGTCACGCCACCGCACACTGGGAAGGCGATCTGAAGACCGGGCAGGGCCGCTTGAGTACGCCGCAGAGCGGTTTGATGGAGAGCACCCGCTATGCGTTCAACAGCCGCTTCGGCGATGAGAAGGGCACCAATCCCGAAGAACTGATTGCTGCCGCACATGCCGGCTGCTTCACCATGGCGCTGTCGGCCAAGCTCAGCGAAGCCGGCTTCCCGCCGACCTCGTTGGACACGCGTGCCGATGTCGACCTGTCAATGGAGGGTGGCCCGCAGCTGTCGCAGATCCGGCTCAAGGTAAAGGCGGTGGTGCCGGGCCTGGACGAGACCCGGTTCCGCGCAATTGCCGATGACGCCAAGCAGAATTGTCCGGTCTCCAAGGCGCTAAGTGCGGTGCCGATCAGCCTGGATACCGAGTTTTCGGCCTGATCGGACTCCAGCCCGGCCAGCGCTGAACGCTGGCCGGGCCGGTTCAGGATCGTTTCACCCGTCGCGCCTGAGCATCGCTCATCCCTCGTTCCTCATTCCAGCCGGAGTGGTTACTGCCATGAGTCGCTCGCTAGCTGTTGCCGCTGTCCTTGTTGCCGGTGGTCTGGTCGCGTTCAGCGCGTCCGCGCAGCGTTATGACGACGGTCAATACCGCCCCAACGGTTCTTACGATGATGGCCAGTACCGGCCGGACCCGCGCTATGACGATGGCCAGTACCGCGGCGGTGACAACGCCGGTAACGGTGCGGTGTACGACTACGCGCGGGTGGTGCGGGTGGATCCGGTCATCGTCAACGGCAGCCAGGGCCGCAACGAGCGCTGCTATGAGCGCAACGATGGCGGTTATGTGGATAACAGCAATGGTTATCAGGCCGGCGGCTATGGCAACAACGGCTACGGTAACAACAACGGCTATCGGAATGATGGCTATGACCAGCGTGGCTACGACAATGGCCAGTACCGGCAGGGCAACGAAAGCGGTCGCCAGTGGGCGACGGTGATCGGTGGCCTGGCTGGTGCGGTGCTCGGCAGCCGTATCGGCGGCGGGGATGGTCGTTACCTGGGTACCGCGGTCGGCACCATTGCCGGCGGCGCTGCCGGTCGCGCCATCTATGAGGCCAGCAACCGGCCTACCTACCAGCGAGGTGACGTGCGCGTGTGCGAGCCCACTGGCTATGGCAGCGAGAGCGAGCGGGTGGACGGTTACAACGTCACCTACGAATACGCTGGCCGGCAATACCGCACGCATCGCGATTACCACCCGGGCGAGCAGATCCGCGTACGCGTCGATGTAAGCGCCGACTGAGCGCAGCGGGTGTTTCTGCCCTTATGAGGTGCGGGGCACGGTTTGTCAGGCTTGGCCGATGACGGCATAGTCCACGCATTCCGTTGCGGAGAGTGCCTGATGCGTCGTATTGCCTGTGTAGCCCTGTTGCTCCCTTGCCTGCATGCAATTCCGGCCCAGGCCGAGGTCAAGCTGCTGGTGGCCGATACCATCCGCACCGGCGACCCAGCGCAGCCGGTGGTCGGCGCCATCGCCTGGGAAAGTGACAGTGGCAAGGTACTGGATGTGGGCAGCGCCGATGCGCTGCTGCAGTTGTATCCGCAGGCACCGCGTATCGATGTGGGTGACGCGACCGTGGTGCCCGGGCTGATCGATGCCCATGCCCACATCATGGGCCTGGGCAACACCTTGATGCAGGCCGACCTCACCGGTGCACGCAATCGTGGCGAAGTGCTGGAGCGGTTGAAGGCTTTCGAGAAGACCCTGGCGCCCGGTGAGTGGCTGCTGGGCCGCGGCTGGGACCAGAACCGCTGGGACAACACAGATTTCCCCACCGCCGCCGATCTGGATGCGGCGTTCCCGCAGCGTCCGGTCTATCTGGAGCGCATCGACGGCCATGCCGGCTGGGTCAACAGCGCCGCCATCGGTATCGCCGAGAAGGCGGGCAAGTCGTTGTCCGGTGACTGGCAGCCGGAGGGCGGGCGCATTCTCCGCGATGCCGCTGGCAAGCCGAGCGGCGTGCTGGTCGATGGTGCGGCGTCGCTGGTCTATTCGCAGATTCCGGCACTGGATGACGCTTCGCGCGAAAAGCGCTTGCAGGCTGCGCTGCAGGCGGCAGTCAGCAATGGTCTGACCGGTGTGCATGACATGGGCGTGTCGCGCGAGGACCTGACGCTGATGAAGCGTCTGGCCGACCAGGGCAAGCTGCCGCTGCGCATCGACGCCTATGCCGATGGCAACAACGAAGCGCTGGAGGACCTGTGCAAGACCGGCCTGTACGCCCATCCTGGCGGCCGCCTGCAGATGCGCGGGGTCAAACTGTACATGGATGGTGCGCTGGGCAGCCGTGGCGCAGCCCTGCTCAACGCTTATAGCGACGACCCGCATAACCACGGCCTGCTGATGACCTCGCCGGAGGAATTCGAAGTGGCGGTGCGCAAGGCCGATGGCTGCAAGGTGCAGGTCGCCACCCACGCCATCGGTGACCGCGGCAACCGCATCGTGCTGGATACCTACGAGAAGGTGCTGGGCTCGCACAAGGGCGCGGATCACCGCTGGCGCATCGAACACTCGCAGGTGGTGTCGCTGCAGGACATCCCGCGTTTCGCCAAGCTCGGTGTGATCGCCTCGATGCAGCCGACCCATGCCACCTCGGACATGGGCTGGGCCGAGCAGCGGGTTGGGCCGGAGCGCATCCTCGGTGCCTATGCGTGGCAGCGTTTACTGCATAGCGGCGCGCGTCTGGCGCTGGGTTCTGACTTCCCGGTTGAGCAGGTCGATCCGCGGCTGGGCCTGTATGCGGCAGTGACCCGTCAGGACCGCGATGGCCAGCCGCCGGGTGGTTGGCAGCCGGAGCAGCGCCTGAGCGCTGCTGAAGCGTTGCGTGGCTTCACCAGCGACGCGGCCTGGGCTGGCCATGACGAAGCGCAGGTCGGCAAGCTGCAGCGCGGGCTGCGAGCGGACTTCGTGGTGCTGGATCGCGACCCGTTGAAAGTCGCCGCCGACCAGCTTGATGACCTGAAGGTGCTGTCGACCTGGGTTGATGGCGAGCCGGTTTACAAGGCGGCTACGCCGGAGGGCGGCTGAGCACGACCTCTGTAGGCCTAGGCATAGAGCGAGACTCTTGTGCCAAAAGACCAGAACAGTAGTAAAAAGTGAGGTCTACCGGACTGACCTGTGGTTCTCGCGAATCCATCTATCGACTCCCGAAACTCAAATGCCTTTTGCTGGCTTAGCGGTCACGCCAATTGTCTCATTCTGACCCAGAGCGGATGTCGCCCGTCCCTCGGACCGCTATGCCGGAAGCTCGGTGGTCTGCTTGATCCTCTGCGTTGGGATATCCGTTTTGATGTTTTGAACGCAGCGGATGCGGTTTGTACTGGCACAATAGCTTCCATATGAATCCGCCCCCCGTCGCTCCTTTCTGTCCTCGCCGCGCCCCATGGGGCGCGGATGAGGCATGCGTGCTAATTCATCAATCCGACGAAATGAAGGTGCGTGGGCATCCACGCTACGCGGATGCTAAGGCGGGCGATCTGGATGCGGCTGTCGAGCTCGTGCAGGCCACTCTCAACCAGGTCATCCTCACCGAACTGAGTGGCTTTGGGCAGGCCCAGCCGGTGCTCTTGCCGGTGGTGGCTGAGGAAGCCCATGGCACGAATGCCATCCCCCTTGTCCTCGCGCAGCAGGTCGGTGCTGCCCTCGGCTGGCCCATCGAAACCCGTGTCATCCAATCCAACGTCGTGGGACGGACTAAGAAGGATGGCTACTACCGGCTGGCCTTCCAGCCTCTGTTCGAAGGGATATCTGACCCGGACCAGAACTACGTGTTGGTCGACGATTTCATCGGACAAGGGGCGACCTTGGCCAACCTACGGGGACACGTGTTGGCCGCGGGCGGGCGGGTCTTGGGCGTCACTTCACTTACGGGCAAGGCTGTTTCGGCTATTCTTGCACTGCAGCCGGCAACTCTGGCCGAATTGAGACGTACTCATGACAATGATCTTGAAAATTGGTGGAGGCAGGTTTTCGGTTTTGGATTCGAGCACCTCACCGAATCAGAAGCCCGATACCTCATCCCACGCTCGGATGCTAACCGTGTCCGAAAAGAACTCCTTGCGAGATTTTGCGAGTAAGAGTGTGGCCGTCGTTGGACAGAGGTACGTCGTGACCCGTACCGCCAAGGGCGGTTTCATTTTCAGCGCGCCGAAGAAATAGTCTACCCGCAGCTCCCATGCCCTGGAGCGCCTGTCGCGCGCGGTGCTTTGTTTTTTTGGGTTCTGGCGATCCGGTTCCGCTCGGCCGAGCCAAGATCGCTGATGTCAGCGACAGCTTTTAGCCGGTGGGCGCCATGTGACCCAAAGTAGCCACTCAGCTGTGAAGACTAAACATGCCGCGGCGCGCTGTAGTTGAATCTATCGCAGAAAGGCGTCCGTGCTGTTCCAGGATCAACTGCCGCCTGTATCGGCAGGTAGGTCATGCAGGCTGCGCAGTTTCTTCTTGTTGATCTTGCCGACGCTGGTGCGTTCTATCGCATCGACGAAGCTGACGCGGTCGGGGATTGCGTAGCGGGAGATATCGCCTGCGCGGCTGCGTGCGGCGACCAGCTCGATGATCTCGGCTTCGCTGACCTCACCGCCTGCGTGCCTGACCACCAACGGCAACGGGCGTTCGCCCCATTTGGCATCGGCAATGCCGATCACCGCGACTTCGTTGACCGCCGGGTGCATGGCGATGATGTCCTCCAGCGCGAGTGAGGAAATCCATTCGCCGCCGGTCTTGATCACGTCCTTGATGCGGTCGGTGACGCGCAGGTAGCCGCCGCCATCGATGTTGCCGATGTCGCCGGTATGCAGATAGCCGCCTGCCCACAAGGTTTCCGAGGCCTCTGGATTGTTTAGGTAACCCTGGGTGAGCCACGGCGCGCGCACCACCACTTCGCCGGTAGCGATGCCGTCGTGGGCGACTTCGTTCATGGCTTCATCGACGATGCGCAACTCCACCAGCGGTACCGGAATACCGGCCTTGGTACGCAGCGACAGCTCCTCATCGGTGCCAGCCAGGGCATCCACATCGATCTGGGCGAGGGTGAGCAGCGGGCAGGTTTCGGACATGCCGTAGCCGCCAAAGATATCGATGCCGCGCGCCAAGGCCTGCTGCGCCAAGGCACGTGGAAGTGCGGCACCGCCGATGATGACCTTCCAGCTGCGTAGATCGGTATCTGCTGCGGCAGGATCGCCCAGCAGCATGTGCAGGATGGTCGGCACGCAATGCGAGAACGTCACCTTCTCGCGCGCAATAAGTTCCAGCAGCTTGCCCGGCAGGTAGCGGCCCGGGTAGACCTGCTTGATGCCCAGCAGCGTGGCCACATATGGCATGCCCCAGGCGTGCACATGGAACATCGGCGTGATCGGCATGTAGACATCGTCGCGATGCAGCCGGCCCTGCTTGGGCGCACTGCCCAGCGCGGCCATCGCCGCCAATGAGTGCAGGACAAGCTGGCGATGGCTGAAGAACACGCCCTTGGGAAGACCGGTGGTGCCGGTCGTATAGAACATGGTGGCGCGGGTGTTTTCGTCGAAGTCCGGGAAGTTGCGGACCGGCTCGGCGCTGCGCAGACCTGCTTCGTACTCGGTGACGAAACCTGCAGGCAGCGGGCCTGCTTCATCGTCCAGCAGCACCCGCGTGCGCAGGTCCGGCAGCTGCTCTTCAATGCTCTCCAGCACCGGCAGGAACTCGCGGTTGGCCAGGATCACCCGCGCACCGCTGTGATTCAGGGTATAGGCGATCTGCTCCGGGGCCAGACGGATGTTCACCGTCATCAGCACCGCGCCGATCATCGGCACGGCGAAGTAGCTCTCCAGGTAGCGGTTGCTGTCCCAGTCCATCACTGCCACGGTGTCGCCGGGCTTCACGCCCAGTGACGTCAGCAACCCAGCCAGCTGGCCGATGCGCGCCTGCAACGTGCGGTAGCTGTAGCGGACCCTGTCGCCGTAGACGATCTCCTGATCGGGATTGATCGCCAGCGGTGTGTGCAGCAGCTGCTTGATCAGCAGCGGATAGGCGTAGGCGCTGGATTCGGCGGAACTTGCGTCGGCTGCAAATGACATCTGTATATCCTGGTTGCCAGCGCGTCAGCGGCCGGAGGTTGCGGGAACGGACAGCTGCGCGCGCTGCAACGGCGTTTCCGCACGCGGCGTTGGTTGGATCAAGGCATCCTGCGGCAGTGCGTGTGCTGGATTCTCAAGGTGATCCCACACCTGATCCATCGCCGCGAACATGTAGGGAAGCAGCGGCACATAGCGCTTGCGGTAGTCCGGGAAGGCCAGCAGCGAGTCGAAGTGCTGGCCATTGCTCACCCGCCAATAGCTGATCTGCGCACCCGCCTTGCGTGCAAGTGGCACATAGCGGTCGCTGGTCATGCTGATCGGCACCAGCCCATCGTCGGTGCCGTGGATGACCACGATCGGCAGGCCGCGACGCGGCGCCTTGGCGGCAGCGTTGGCGATGCCTGCGCGTACGCGCTTGGCATCGGTACTGTCGCCCGTGCCGAGTGTGCGCAGGCAGTTCAGCCCGCGCAGTGGATCATCCGCCGACTGGGCGGCATTGCCGTCCACCAGCACCACGCCACTGCCGGGCGGAATGCCGCTGCCTTCGCTCCACCAGCTTGCGCGCAGCTCGGCGGTCGCAGCAACGGGCTTGCCATCCGCACCGACAGCAGAGTAGCTGTAAGCGCAGGGATGTTCGCCCGCGCCGTAGCGCCCATAAGCCGATGCATAGGTCACCGCGATTGCGCGCCACAGGTCAAAGCCGGTCGAGAATGCACCGGCGCGCAGCGCGCCATCGCTGAGCCCGGCGTCGGCGAGTTGCTGGCGTGCCGACTGTGCCTGTGCGGCGGTGTCATCGCCTTGCACCAGCCCGGCCGATTTCAGGATGGCACAGCGCTGCGTCCATGCCGGTGCTGCCTGTGCCTGCACCGGCGGCTGCGGCAGATCATCCAGCGCAAGCAGCGCGCAGGGCATCAACAGTGCGGATTGGGTGACGAAGTCATAGAGCGGCGGTGAGCCGGCCACCGAGACATTTGGCTCGCCTGCGACCATCGCATCGAACCAGTCGCCTGCGATCTCCGCTGCGCGCAGCACCGCGCCACCGCCATTGGAAACACCTGCGCCCAGCGTGCGGGTATTGGCAGGGGTGAACGGTGCGGATTGCGGATAGGCGCGGTCCAGCGCCTGCAGGCCGAACTGCAGCGCCTGCAGCAGATGCCGGCCCCAGTCTGCTTCCGGGCTGTCACCGGAATGGGCGTGTTTGAAGGCGATGCCATGCGCCGCGTTGGTATCGGTCGGAGCGAAGGCCAGTGCGCCATGCGTCGCAGGCGTGCCGTCGGCCTGGAAGCCGCTCCTGGCGTCCAGATCGTAATAGTCGCTGCCGGTGCCCTTGTCGGTATAGGCGACGGCGCAGCCGTGGGCCAGGCCCCAACTGCCAGCAACCGAAATCGCGCCGTAGATGCCGCGCGAACCGGAGGAGGCCGCCGCTACCAGGCAGCGCTTTGCCGGATCGAAATTGTCGGGAACCTGCACCAGCACGCGATGCGGCTGGCGGGTGCCGGGGATGCGCGCATAGGCCGAGAACTCCCGGCCCGGCGCAGCCTGCAGGTTGCCGTACACATCGCCGAAGCCACCGCCGGGGGTGAGGTCGGCGATGCCGCGCCAGCTGCTCCAGATGGCGCGACGGCGTGCTTCTTCGGCGGTCGGCTGGGCCGCGCTGGCGAATGCCGGAGCGGTGGCAACGCGCAGGCCATCGAGTCCCAGGCCGGCGGTCAGCAGATCATCGCTGCCGCGGTGCTCGGTTTCGCGCCATTGCTCGAACACGGGTGCGGCAGCGGCAGGGCCGGGCGTGGCGGCCTGGGCGACGGAAACGCAGCCCAACAGCGGCAGCGCGGCGCAAAGCAGGGTAACGGGGCGGGGGATGTTCATTGCCACACACTAACAAGCCAGTGTGTATGTGCCAGCGTACCTAGGTACCCGTGCCCGGTCGCTGGCTAATTTGCTAACCTCGCCTGGACATGCCGACCCTGCTCATTGCCGATGACCACCCCTTGTTCCGCGCCGCCTTGCACCGGGCGGCCGAAGAGGCGGTTGATGACCTGCAGATCAGCGAAGCCGATTCGCTGGACAGTGTGCTGGAGGCGATCGAGGGCCAGCAGATCGACCTGATGCTGCTGGACCTGCACATGCCGGGCAACCACGGCCTTGCCGGTCTGGCGACGATCCGCGCCCTGCAGCCGGGGCTGGCGATCATCATCGTCTCGGCCAATGAAGAGCCGCATGTGATCCGCCGCGCCATCGATCTGGGTGCTGCCGGTTACCTGCCCAAGAGCTCAGGGCTGGTGGACCTGCAGCAGGCCTTGCAGACCGTGCTCGATGGTGAGCGCTGGATACCGGCGATGCTGCGCGAAACCGTGGCGCGGGTTGCGCCTTTCAGCAAGGATGCGGATCTGGCGGCGCGCTTGGCCAGCTTGTCCGCGCACCAGTACAAGGTACTGAGCCTGGTGGCCGAAGGGCTGCTCAACAAACAGATCGCCGATCGACTTGGCGTGCAGCTGCGCACGATCAAGGCACATATGACCCGCATCATGGGCCGGCTCGGTGTACGCAACCGCGCGCAGGCGATCCGCGTACTGCACGAGATGGGTCTGAACGATCCGTCGCGGCAGATTGAAGAGACGCAGGACGCCTGATTCGCGATACGGCGCTGGCCCATCAGCGGATCCCGCGGTGCCTGCTTCGGGTCAGCTTGCGACGGTGCTGCGCGTAGCCAGCAGGTGGTTGATCGCCCAGCGCAGCGCCAGTGGCTTGAACGGCTTGTTCAATAGCGACAGCCCAACTTCGCGTACTGCCTCGCGGGTATCACTGCCGGTGTCTGCGCTGAGGATGACGGTCGGCCGCTGCCTGCGTGCGCCGTCCAGGCGCTTCCACAGCTGGACGCCGGTGTCACCGTCGTCGAGGTGGTAGTCGAACAACCACAGGTCCGCCTCCTGTGCGGATGCACCGATCTCGCTGGCGTCGCTGTACGCGCTTACCTCGCAACCCCATGAAAGCAGCAGCTGCCGCATCGCCTGCAGCGCGTCCGTATCGTTGTCGACCACCAGCACGCGGGTGCCTTTGATGGTGCTGGTGCCGCCCGAGGGCGCGTCGTTGCGTGTGGCCGGCGGCGGGCTTGCGCGTGCCACCGTGATGGAGAACGCCGAACCGCGGTTGACCACGCTGTGTAGTGCCAGCGGTGCATGCAGCAGGCCAGCGATACGGTGCGCAATCGCCAGGCCCAGGCCGAGGCCTTGGCCATTGCTGCGGTCGCCCCGATGGAATTCCTCGAACACGACGCTCTGCTGCTCGGGCGTGATACCTGGACCGCTGTCGTGCACGCTGATTACCAGCTTTTCGCCATGGCTACGCACGCCGAGCAGCACGCCACCGCTGCGGGTGTAGCGGATGGCGTTGGCGAGGAAGTTCTGCAGCACGCGGCGCAGCAACAGCGGATCGCTGTGTACCCAGACACGGCTGCGCACGTAGCGGAACTGCAGGCCGCGCGCGGCTGCCAGCACGGCGAATTCCTGTGCCAAGGGATCAAGTACGGTCGACAAGGCGAACGGACGCGGGTCGGCGACCAGCCCACCCGCTTCCAGTCGCGAAATATCCAGCAGGCCCGACAGCAGGTCGTCGGTCGAGTCCAATGCGCCGCGGATCTGGCGCAGGAAGCTGTCCAGGAACTCCGATTCGATGTGCTGTGACATCGCATCGGTGAGCAGCTGCGCGGCGTGCAGCGGCTGGATCAGGTCGTGGCCGACCGCGGTCAGGAAGCGCGTCTTGGCCACGTTCGCACGTTCGGCTTCGTGCACGGCCTGCTCCAGTCGCGCGGTGCGGTCCTGCACGCGCAGCTCCAGGGTCTCGTTGCTGCGCTTGAGCGCATCCTCGGCCATGCGGAAGGCGGTGACATCGGTGAAGGTGGCGACGTAGCCGCCGCCGGGCATCGGGTTGCCACGGATTTCGACGATGGTGTTGTCGGGGAAGATCCGTTCGGACAGATGCGGCGTGCCACGGCGCATATGCGCGATGCGACGGTTCAGCGCCTTGCCGACGTTGTCACCCGGGGCCTCGCCGATCTTCAGTTCGCCCAAGGCCCATGCAGTGAGATTGGCGACCGGCTGCCCGACCTGCAGCAGTTCGGGCGGAAATTTGAACAGCGCGGCATAGCGGCTGTTCCAGGCCACCAGCTGCAGCTGGGCATCGACCACGCTGATGCCCTGGCTCATGTTTTCCAATGCGGCTTCCAGCAGGCGCTGGTTGAAACGCAGTGCCTGCGTTGCTTCACCGACGGCACGGGTGACCGCATCCAGCGGCGCGGCGCCGCCGTCACGCGCGGCCTCGACCAACAGCCGCGCCATGCCTGCGCCGACCACGGCGGTCAGCTCGCGTTCGATGGCCGTGACCCGGTCGTCATCCAGCATCTGCCCGGCATGCCCATCCATCAATTGCCGCGCCCGCTCCGGCCCGAGGAAGCGGCCGGCGGTCTTGCGCATGGATGCCGCGGCCACGGCGTCTTTCTGCAGTGGCAGCGATGGGCGGATCGCGCGTGACACCAGCGCAACGGTGATCAGGTTGACCGCCAGGCTGGCGCTCATGCTGATGGCGATGTGGCCGGGTTGCATGCGCAGCGAGAACAGCGCCAGCCAGTGCAACCCTTCGCCGCCGGTTGTTGGATCGGGTGCCGGGATCACCATCGGCAGCAACACCAGCCACAGCCAGACCAGCGAGCCCAGCACGATGCCCGCCATGATCGCAGGCGAGGGCGTGCGCGGCCGATACACCGCAAGCAGCACCGCCGGCGCCAATTGCGACAGGGCGGTGAACGACATCAACCCGAAATCGCTGAGTGCCTCGGTGCCGCTCATGGCGCGGCTGTACAGCCACGACATCAGGAACACGGCGAGGATGCCGGCGCGACGGAAGGCCAGCACGCGCGGGCGCAGATCGGCACCGGCATCGTTGCCGCCGCCGTTCATCCCGCCGAGCAGATGCGAGCCAAAGCCGTGGTTGCCGAGCATGATCGACAAGGTCAGGCCGGACAGGATCATCATGCCGGTGGCTGCGCTCAAGCTGCCCAGGTAGGCGAGCAGCGCCAGCAGGTGATGGCCGCGTTGCTGCGGCAAGGCCAGTACGTACAAATCAGGCGATACCGAGGCTCCGAGCTGCGCGGCACCAGACAATGCCATCGGCACCGAGGGCAGGCCGATCAATAGCAGGTAGAGCGGGAACAACCAGCGGGCAGTTTTCAGGTCGGAGGATTGGCGCAGCTCGACCACGCCGACATGGAACTGATGGGGCAGGGTGAACGCCGCCATCGCGCCCAACGCGACCATGGTGATGAAATCAGGGATAACCGCTGGTGGCGGCAGATGCGCCATCTTTTCCAGCAGCAGCGTGCCGGCGCGATGCACCGAGATTGCCGCATACAAGCCAATCGCGAGCAATGCTGCGAGCTTCAGCAGCGACTCCAGCCCCAGCGCCACCACGATGCCGCGGTTGTGCTCGGTGGCCGAGGCCTTGCGCGCGCCGAACAGCATGGTGAACGCAGCCATCGTCAGCGCAAACCAGAACGACATGTCCAGCTGCCAGCCGCTGGCGGCGAACTGGTCGCCCAGCAACGCACTGAGTCCCTGGCTGACAGCCTTAAGTTGCAGCGCGATATAGGGAACGATGCCGAACAGCGCAACCAGGGTGATGGTCACGCCCAGGCCCTGATCGGTGCGCAGCCGCGCGACCACCAAGTCGGCG
Organism: Stenotrophomonas sp. STEN083; assembly: GCF_056759195.1. Taxonomy (NCBI): domain Bacteria; kingdom Pseudomonadati; phylum Pseudomonadota; class Gammaproteobacteria; order Lysobacterales; family Lysobacteraceae; genus Stenotrophomonas; species Stenotrophomonas sp. STEN083. Next base: position 40,547 of record NZ_JBRRCU010000016.1, read on the forward strand.
ATGGTGGCGCTGTTGTGTTGTTTTGCCAGCCGGCCCAGGCGCGCGAGGAAGGGCAGACCCAAGGCGAAGATCAGCGCCATGCCGATCAAGGTCGGCGGAATCGGGAAGCCCCATTGCACGCCCTGCGAGGCGGCTCCGTAATACGTCCACGCGGTGCAGTGCACGCCCAACGACAATGCGTAGATGGCAGGCCAGATCCTGCCGAGACGATGGCCTTGGCGCTCACCCCACAGGGCGACGCCGAACAGCAGCACGGTCCACGCGATGCAGGCGAACAGGACGATGGAGGGCGTCAACATCGCTCCAGTGTAGAGAGAACCGTGGCCGGCGTGCTGGATGCCGGCCGGCTGCTTGCTGTGCTGGTATGCGTCAGGGCGCGATCACGATCAGTGACAGCTGCTCAGCGGCCAATGCCACCTCGCCGCCGGGCTGCAGTTCCACGCTCTTGTGCTGGGTCAGCAGCCATTGCCCGGGCTGGCGCGGCTCCAGTGAAACCAAGCGTGAGCGCACGCGGATGTCGGAGCCACTGGGAACCGGCGCCAGAAAGCGCACTTTGTTCAAACCGTAGTTCAGTACGTGGGCGATGCCGGGGAAGCCGACCAGGGCGGCCACATCTTCTTCGACCGTGAGCGAGAGCAGCAGGAAGCCATGGGCGATGGTCGTCCCGCCCGGCAGACCTGCCTGCGCACGGACCGGATCAACGTGGATCCAGTTGTGGTCACCGGTGGCCTCGGCGAAGGCAACGATGCGCGCCTGCGCGATGTGGGTGGGCTTGCCAAGGCGTTCGGCTGCGGCCCATTGCTGCAGTGCCTGCAGGGCTTCCGGCAATTCCCTGGTCGTGTCACCGGCGCTCATTGCAGGCGTCCAAGCAGGGCCATGATCGCATCACGCGCCTCGGGCTCGGACAAGGTCGGTGCGTGACCAACATCCGGCACGACGACCAGGCTGGCGTTTGGCGACGTAGCCGCCATCTGCTGGGCAACATCGGCAGGCAGGATATCGGACAGTGCACCACGCACCACCAGTACCGGCACCCGTGAGGTCAGTCCGCGCACCGCGCGCCACAATACCGGCCGCAGCAGCCACAGCACCCACGGCCGGGTGGTGCGGATGATGGCCGGGTCATAGTCCAGTTCCAGCAGGCCGTCGTCGCGCTGGCGGAAGCTGCGTGAGGCCATCGCCCGCCAGTCTTCGGCGGTGAAGCGCGGGAAGGATGCCTTGCCGATGGATTCGGCGTAGGCGGCTGCCTGCTCCAGATCCATTGGTGGCAAGGGCTTGCCTGCATATTTTCCGATCCGCGCCAAAGCTTCGCGTGGCACCTTGGGGCCGGCGTCGTTGAGTACCGCTGCAGCGATCAGCTCCGGTGCGCGCGAGGCCAGGGTGATGGTGACCAGCACGCCCAGCGAGGTGCCGATGAACACCGCCTTGGCGATGTTCTGCGAACGCAGCAGCGCCACCATGTCATCGGCGTAGGTGCGCGGGTTGTAGCTGGTCGGGTCGGGCGCACGTGCCGAACCCGCACGGCCACGCAGGTCGACCGCAAGCACGCGCCAGCCGACATCAGTCAGCGTTTTGGCCAGCGCATCGAAATCAGCGGCGTTGCGGGTCAGGCCGGGAACGCAGACCACCGTGCCGCGGGGCGATTGTCCCGCGGCCGGTGCATGGTCGCGCGCGTGTAGGCGCAGGCCATCGTTGCTGTTCCAGTACAGATCATCGTAAGACTGGGTCATGCAGGTGTTTCCTAGAAATCGTAGCGGACGCTGAGACTGTACTGGCGCGGCGGGCCATAGAAGCCGATCAGGGTGCCGACCGCCGGGATGTTGTAGCCGGTGGTGCGGTATTCCTTGTCGGCCAGGTTGGTGCCCTGCAGCGAGAAGGTCCAGGCGTCATTGAGCTTCCAGATCACGCCGGCATTGACCAGCCCGTAGCCGTCCTGGCGGATCACCGGGCTCAGGTCGGTAGTCGGCCACACTTCGCTCTGGTAGCTGTAACCCACGCGTGCGGACAGGTTGCTGCCATTGGCCAGCTCGGTGCGGTATTCCACGTTCAGCGCACCCGAGAAATCCGGTGCGTTGGTGAACTTCATCTGGTCGGCAACGTTGACACCACGGTCCATGTATTCGTCGTACTTGGTGTCCAGCCAGGCCAGGTTGCCGGAGATCAGCCAGTTGGCGGTCGGCAGGAACTGGTATTCGACTTCCAGACCATTGACGGTGCCCTTGCCGGCATTGGTGAAGTCGCCGAAGAAGGCATCGTTGACGCCGTCACCATTGGTGTCGATGCCGGTGAACACCGACAGCTGGATGTCCTTGTACTTGTTGTGGAAGGCCGACAGGTTCAGGAACAGGCGCGAATCGAGGAAGCCCATCTTGCTGCCGATCTCGAAGCTGTCGACGGTCTCGTCATCGAACGGCTCGGCCGAGCGCGGTACGGCCACGGCATTGGCACGGATGTTGTAGCCGCCGGATTTGAAGCCGCGTGTTGCCAGGCCGTAAACCATGATGTCCGGGGTGATCTGGTAATCCAGCGACACCTTCGGCGAGACGTTCTTGAAGTTGGTGGTCTTGTCGAAGTCCGCGGCAACCGCGATCGGACGGGTGAAGGTCGCATCGGAGTAGAAACGGTTCAACACGATCGCGCGCTTGTCCTCATCGGTGTAGCGGGCACCGACATCGAGCTTGAGTTTGTTGGTCAGGTCGAAGGTCCAGTCCGCGTACAGCGCGATGCTGTCGGTCAGCACCTTGCCGCGGGTATCGCCGAACTGCAGGTTGAAGAAGTTGTTGCGGATCTGACCGCCAGCTTCACCGCTGAACTGGTACAAGCCAACCACGCCGCGCACACGGCCGCCGGCATCGTAGTTCAACTGCAGCTCGTTGCTGACCTGGCTGTCCTCGTAGAAGCCGCCGACGTCGGCCAGCTTGACCGGCGTGGTGTCGAAGTCGATGTTGGAGTGGCTGTCTGACTCGCGCTTGGCGACCACGTACTTCAGTGCAATGTCGTCGTTCGGCCGCCAGTTGACCGTGGCCGAGGCACCCTTGGTCTCGACGCTGTTGAGGTTCTGCATGCCCGAGCGGATGTCGTAGCGGTCATCCATCGGCGGGTAGGCCGGGGTGAACGGGTTCGGTGCCAGCATCTTCGAGCCACGCATGCCGGACTGGTCGTCGATCCAGTCCAGGGCGAACTGCACATCGAAGTCATCACCTGCGTACGCACCCAGGTTCAAGCGCGCGGCATTGATCTGCTTGTCGCTGATCGGCTGGCCATTGAAGGTGTTTTCGCCGAAGCCGTCGCGGTTCATGCTGGCCACCGCGATGCGCCCGCGCAGGCCGCTGTCGGCGCCACCCAGCGGGCCGCCGATCGCCGCCTTGGCATCAAGCTGGTTGTAGTTGCCGGCGGTGATCTGGGCATAGCCCTCGACCTGTGTCGGCAGGCCGCGTGAGATGTACTTGATCGCGCCGCCAATGGTGTTCTTGCCGTATAGCGTGCCCTGCGGGCCGCGCAGTACTTCGATGCGGGAGACGTCGAACACGTCCAGCAGCGCACCCTGCGGTCGCGCGATGTAGACGTCATCCAGGTAGATGCCAACGCCCGGGTCCGCGCCCCAGGTGGGATCGGACTGGCCGACGCCGCGGATGTACGCGGTGACCGTGCTGCTGGCGCCGCGCGCCGCATAGATGGTCAGGTTGGGTACCTGCGAGTCGAGATCGGCGATGTCCTGCACGTTCAACTTGTCCAGCGCTTCGGAGGTGAAGGCGGTGACCGCGACCGGCACTTCCTGCAGGGTTTCCTCGCGCTTGCGTGCGGTGACGGTGATGCTGTCCAGGTTGGTGGCCGAAGCGGCCTTGCCTTCCATCGCCGCAGCCGGTTGTGCTTCCTGTGCCAATACCGGCCCGGAGGCCAACAGCGCGCCGATCATCAGGCTCAAACAATTCCGCTTCATTCGGTCCTCCCCAGGCAAGTACGTTGTAGATGGCCGTATGCCACCCTCGGAGCCAAGGCTAGCGGGGTGTCTGTGTACCAGCGAGTGGACCTAGGTCCAGTCGGCAGCGGCGATCAGATCAGGATACTGAGCGCCTCCTCATTCGGAAGCGCCGTATGTCGTTACTGATCGTACTTGCAGCGCTGGGCTTCCTCATGCTGGTGGCCTACCGCGGTTACAGCGTGATCCTGTTCGCGCCCATCGCCGCACTCGGTGCGGTGCTGCTGACCGACCCGTCGCTGGTGGCGCCGATGTTCACCGGCTTGTTCATGGACAAGATGGTCGGTTTCCTGAAGCTGTATTTCCCGGTGTTCCTGCTGGGCGCGGTGTTCGGCAAGCTGATTGAGTTGTCCGGGTTTTCCAAATCGATTGTTGGCGCGGCGATCCGGTTGTTCGGCCCGCAACGGGCGATGCTGTCGATTGTGCTGGTGTCCGGCCTGCTCACTTACGGTGGCGTGTCGTTGTTCGTGGTCGTGTTCGCGGTCTATCCGTTTGCCGCCGAGATGTTCCGCCAGAGCAATATCCCCAAGCGGCTGATTCCAGCGACGCTGGCGGTCGGCGGTTTCAGCTTCACCATGGATGCGCTGCCGGGTACCCCGCAGATCCAGAACATCATTCCGACAACGTTCTTCGGCACCGATACCTGGGCCGCTCCGGTGCTCGGCATCCTCGGCAGCATCTTCGTGCTGGCGGTGGGCATGGCCTACCTGGAATGGCGCCGCCGTGTTGCCGTGCGTAAGGGTGAGGGCTATGGCGATCCGGCGACGTTGGTCAATGAGCCGACGCCGTTCACTGGTACCAACCTGGCGCATGCGGGCATCGCGGTGTTGCCGCTGTTGCTGGTGTTCGTATCAAACAAGCTGTTCACACTGGGTATCCCGCATTGGTATGGCGCCGAGCACAGCTTCGTGCCGTCCATCCTCGGCAAGTCCGCGCCGGTTGTGCAGGAGGTCCCCAAAATTGCTGCGATCTGGGCAGTAGAGGGCGCGTTGTTGGTGGGCATCCTGTCGGTGATGGTGCTGGCATGGCGCCCGGTGGTGACCCAGTTTGCCGATGGCACCAAGACCGCGATCAGCGGCGCCTTGCTGGCGGCGATGAACACTGCCTCGGAGTATGGTTTTGGCGCAGTGATCGCAGCGTTGCCCGGTTTCATGGTGGTGGCCAATGCCTTGGGCTCGATCAAGGACCCGTTGCTGCACGAAGCCGTTACCGTGACCGGCCTGGCCGGCGTCACCGGCTCTGCCTCCGGCGGCATGAGCATCGCCTTGGCAGCGATGTCAGAGACTTTCATCGAGAACGCGCAGGCGGCAGGCATCCCGATGGAAGTGCTGCACCGTGTCGCCTCGATGGCCTCCGGCGGCATGGACAGCCTGCCGCACAACGGCGCCGTCATCACCTTGCTGATGGTGACGGGGCTGACACACCGGCAGGCCTACAAGGACATTTTCGCTGTGACCATCATCAAGACGCTGGCGGTGTTCGTGGTGATCGGCATCTATTACGCCACCGGCTGGGTTTGACGGCGGCGGTGCAACACCCTGGCGGCTGGTTCGCGAGGACTTCCGGTACGACTTCATCCACGACTCACGCATGAGGATCTGGCTATGAAATCTGGAATCGTTTCAATCAAGGCTGTTCTACTGCTGCTGTGTAGCTGGCTGGCGACGGGCAGCGCGTTTGCGCAAAGCACTGCAGGCCATTGGGATTTCGGTCTGTATGGCAACCTTTTCGGTAGCCGCGAGTATCAGGTCTGGGTTCCGGCTGGCTATGAGGCAAGCAAGCCGCTGCCGGTACTGCTGGTGCTGCATGGCTGCGTCAATGGGCCCAACCTGATGGGCGAAGCCTCGGGCTTCAATGATGTCGCCGACGTCGAGGGCTTCATCGTGGTCTATCCGCGGCAGAACGTTACGTCCAACCCGACGCGCTGCTGGAACTGGCAGTTGCCGATCAACCAGGCACGTGGCAGTGGTGAGGCCTCGATCCTGGCCGGGATCGTCGATGCGGTGAAGGCCGGCTACGCCGTCGATCCGCGCCGGGTCTACGTCACCGGCATTTCCGCTGGCGGCGCGATGACCTCGATCATGCTCGCCTGCTATTCGGATGTGTTCGCAGCCGGTGCCATCCATTCCGGCGGCATGTACAAGGGCGCCACCACCGTATCCGGCAGCGCCTATGCATTGTTGGCGGGCAGCATCTATTCGCCGGAGAGCAATGGCAAGCTTGCCTGGCAGTGCTCGGGCTCGCCGTCGCCGCGCCCGCTGCCGGTGCTGGTGTTCCATGGCAGCGCCGATGCAACGGTCAATCCGGTAAACGGGCAGCAGGCAGTGCGTCAGTTCCTGCAGACCAATGATCTGGCCGATGACGGGCTGGACAATGATTCGGTCAAATACGTGCCGACCAGCACCGTTGCGGGGCAGGTGCCGGGTGGTCGCGCTTATACGGTCAAGAACTACACCTACGGCGGCAAGACTCTGGTCCAGGACTATCTCGTGCATGGGATGGGGCATGCCTGGAGCGGCAGCCAGTCAGGCCTGCCGTTCACCGACCCGAAGGGGCCGGATGCGACCTTGATTACCTGGTTGTTCCTGAAGGACCAACTGCGCTGAGCGCTTGCAGCGCAGGAACTGATTGAAGTGTGTCATCGCCAGCGTGGGAGCCGATTGCTCCTGCGCTGGCGTTCTGCTTCATGGGCTTCCAACTTGGCAATGCCATCGAATTGCAACCTTGTGCGGTGATGATCTGCGCGCCTCATGCCGCGCCATCGGCCCTATCCGGGCCGTGCGCAATCATCAACTGCCAACCAAGGCCATTCCATGCAGCGTCACCGCACCACTTCTGCAGTTACCCGCGTTACCCACGATTTTCCGCGTCGCTCGCTGCTGGCCCAGGCCTGCGCGCTGCTGATCCTGCCGCTGGCCGCGCAGACCGCGCTGGCCCAGGACGCCGCGCCGGCCGAGGCACGCAGCGCCGCCACGGCGCTGGACACCATCACCGTCACCGCCGAGCGCCGCGAGCAGAACCTGCAGGACGTGCCGGTGTCGGTGGGCGTGGTGCAGGGCGAAGCCCTGCGTAGCTATACCGAAGGTGCCGACGACACGCTGCTGGCGCTGTCCGGACGCGTCCCCAGCTTCTATGCCGAAACCACCACCGGGCGCATCTTCCCGCGCTTCTACATCCGTGGACTGGGCAATATCGACTTCTACCTCGGTGCCTCGCAGCCGGTTTCCATCATCCAGGACGACGTGGTGCTGGAACACGTGGTGCTCAAGTCAAACCCGGTCTACGACGTGGATCAGGTGGAAGTGCTGCGCGGCCCGCAGGGCTCCTTGTTTGGCCGTAACACCACCGCTGGCATCGTCAAGTTCGATACCGCCAAGCCCAGCCAGGACCCGAGCGGCCGGGTCAACGTAAGCTACGGCAGCTACAACAGCGTCGCCATCGACGGCGGCATGGGTGGCGCGATCAACGACGTGCTGTCCTACCGCGTGTCCACCCTGTACCAGCACCGTGACGATTGGGTGGACAACACTTATCGCGGGCCCAGCGCCGACGGCACGCTGACGCCGAAGAACGACACCATGGGCGGCTACGACGATCGCAACCTGCGCCTGCAGCTGCTGTACAAGCCGAACGAACAGTTCTCGCTGCTCGGTTCCGTGCACACCCGCGACTATGAAGGCACCTCGACCTTGTTCCTGCGCAATGCGCTGGTGAAGGGTAGCAATCGAACCGACGTGCCGCGCGACAAGGTTGCCTTCGACGAGGCCGACAACAACCCGCAGGCCTACAAGACCCACGGCGGCTCGCTGAAGGCCACCTATGATTTCGGCAACACCACGCTGACCTCGATCAGCGCCTACGAAACCACCTCCGGCTACAGCCGCGGTGATACCGATGGCGGTGCCGCGGCCAACTACCCGGTCAATGGCCTGCCCAACGGTTACGGCCAGTCGATGGGCCAGGTGCAGGACCTGGACCAGTTCACCCAGGAACTGCGTCTGGCCTCCAATGAAACGGAACCGCTGTCGTGGCAGGTTGGCGCATTCTACTTCGATGGACGTGATACCACCGATTTCTACCAGCGCGCCTGGTTCCTCAACGCGCCGACCCGCAATCCGAACAACTGGGTGCGCCTGCGCAACATCAATACCTCGTGGGCAGGCTTTGGCCAGGTGAGCTGGAAGGCCACCGACGCGCTGACCTTGACCGCGGGTGTCCGCGCGACCAAGGACGAGAAGAGCACGCGTCTGCTGAAGACCGCCGACACCGCCGCAGGCTTGGTGACCTACAAGGGCCGCCACAACGTCGAGATGTCGGATACCCAGCCGAGCTGGGACCTGAGCGCGATGTACGAAGTCAGCCCAGAGCTGAGCCTGTACGCACGCGTGGCACGTGGCTTCCGTGGGCCGACCATCCAGGGCCGCTCGGCGGTATTCAATGCCGATTTCACCACTGCCGATTCGGAAACCATCCTGTCCTGGGAAGCCGGCATCAAGAGCAGCCTGTTCGACAACCGCCTGCGTTTGAATGTCAGTGGCTTCACCTACACGGTCAACGACATCCAGCTCAACGGCAACGATTCCAACGGCAACGGCGTGTTGTTCAATGCCGACAAGGCGCGTGCATATGGTCTGGAAGCCGACATGGATTGGCGCCCGATCCCGAACCTGTCGCTGACGGCCGGCCTGAGCCTGCTGCACAGCGAGATCCAGGACAAGCGCGTGTATGCGCAGGTCTGTGCGTTGAATGGGGTTGTCGTGTGTACGGTCAATGACCCGACCATCAAGATCGGCAGCAATGTCTACGCCCAGATCGACGGCAACCCACTGCCGAACGCGCCCAAGTACAACTTGAATCTGGCCGCGCGCTACGACATCCCGGTGGGTGATGATGGCGCGGTGTTCTTCGCCACCGATTGGAACAAGCAGGGCGAAACCCAGTTCGTGCTGTACGACAGCAAGGAGTTCTACTCCAAGGGCAACTTCGAAGGCGGTCTGCGCGTGGGCTATACCGGCGGCTACGGTGCCTGGGAAGTGGCGGCGTTCGCCCGCAACATCACCAACGAGAAGAACCTCAAGGGTGTGATCGAGAACTATATGGCGGCGGTCTACAACGATCCGCGCATTATTGGTGTTTCGTTCAACTACAACTGGCGTTGAGCCGCTTTAGCTTTGCTTTGGGCTTTGCTTTGGGCTTTGCTTTTGCTTTTGGTTTTGGTTTTGCTTGAGGCTTTGCTTGAGCCCCTCTCCCGCCTGCGGGAGAGGGGTTGGGGTGAGAGGGCGGTGCGGAGCGCCGTGCAGTTCTGCTTTGCCTCGGTCATGCCGCAATTAGGGTAGGAGCGATACGCCCAAAGCCAAATGCTGCCCTCATCCGCCCCTGCGGGGCACCTTCTCCCGCAGGCGGGAGAAGGGATGGAGCCAGAGCCAGAGCCGGAGCCGGAGCCAGAGCCAGAGCCAGAGCAAAATGCGAAAAGCAGAGCGATTCCCGCCTCCGCGGGAATGACGGCATTGGAGCAAAAGCCAAAAGCCAAAAGCCAAAAGCCAAAAGCCAAAAGCCAAAAGCCAAAAGCCAAAAGCCAAAAGGCGAAAACCGAAGCTGAAACCAGAATTAAAATCAGAGTTAAAGCCGAAGCCGAGGCCGAAGCTAAAACAAAAAGCTAGGGCGAGGGCGAACTTCAGTTACCTGATCAGGCCATTCCCGCACCCACGGTCGCCCGAACCGGAATCCCCGCCGGATCAAACGCCTCCAGGCAGAACACATTCACCCCGTAGTAGTCCGGGGTAACCCGCTTGCGATGGAACGGATAGATACCGCAGGTGCCGCAGAAATAGTGGTGCGCGGTCAGGGTATGGAACTGATACTCCACCAAAACCTCCTGCCCGGACAGTAACTCGAACGCCGACTCATGCACTTTCACCATCAGCGCATTCTTCCGCCGGCAGATCGAGCAGTCGCAGGTGGTCAGCTCCGGGAAGTCGGTTTCAATGCGGAAGCTGACAGCGCCGCAATGGCAGCTGCCCCGGTAAGTCTGCAGGGGACGGTGGGACACGTGGAACTCCAGGCGAGCGGCAAGGCGAGGCTTGGATCATACTCAGCCCATCATCGGACGGGTGGGGAGCAGGTGATGCGTGCATTTCTGAAAGGCTTGCTGGCGGTAGTGCTGGGTTTGATCGCTGGCAGCGCGGTGAACATGGGGCTGATCGTGCTCGGCGGACACCTGGTTCCACCGCCTGCAGGAGCGGACACCAGCACGACTGAAGGTCTGCAGGCCGCAATGCCCTTGTTCGAGGCCCGCCATTTCCTGTTTCCTTTCCTGGCCCATGCATTGGGCACACTGGCCGGAGCATTGCTGGCAACTTGGATCGTCGGTCGCACCAGCAAACTACCGGCCTTGCTGATCGGCCTCTTGTTTCTGGCAGGCGGCATAGCCAGTTGCTTCATGTTGCCAGCACCACGCTGGTTTGAAGTGCTGGACGTGCTGCTGGCCTACCTCCCGTTCGCCTGGCTGGGTTACGTATTGGCAAGAAAATCGCGGTCGTAGGATCGGCGTACGCCGCTCAGCTGAAATTCCATCCGCAATCATTCCACCTGCAATTGCAGGCAATGGGCTGGCAGACCCAGTACGAGCTTCGCGGCTTACGCCGCTCCTACAAGCTCGCAGGCAACGCCTGCCCGAAACACAGCACATTACCTGCGGGGTCGATGACGTTGAAATCGCGCATGCCATACGGTCGGTCGGCTATGGCAACGGTGATGGCCACGCCCGTTTCCTGCAGCAGTGTGTGGTAACTGTCGATCTGATCGATATGTAGATACAGGCGGCTGATTCCCCCGGGCTTTGCATCGCTGCGGGTGACCAGGGTCAGCTCAACCTCGTCGCGGCAGACAGAGGCCATTTCAGCGGGTTCACCCCATTCCCACGCCAACGAGAAGCCAAGCTTGTCGCGGTAGAACGCGACGGCTGCGGGCAGGTCATCAACACCGAGGAATGGCGACACCGAATGGAAACGTGTGGCAGTCATGGCAGGTGTCCGTTTGGGTTCCAGGTTCAGGGGTTTGGCTGAATCAGCCGGATATCCGCGTCGTGTTCGGCATCGCTTGGGGGCTGTTGCTGAGTTGCGATGATGTCTTGTGGCGGCGGCTTCCGCAGTGTCAGGCCGTCGATGTCTTCGCGTAGCTGTCGCGATCAATATCCACAATCTCGACACTGATCTGCAGTTCCAGCTCGCCAGCGGCAATGAGTGATTCGAGTGCTGACAGCAGCACTTTGGCAACATCGCGTTTGATATCCGCACTGCGGCCACTGAGTATCGCAAGTCGTGCAGCCACAAAGCCTCGCGGGCTGCCGCTGGTGCCGACCGCGAAGCAGTCAAACGCCACTGCGCGCGATTTGATATCCGCCTCTTCGAACTGGCCAGTGCCAAGCAGGGCATGGTTGACGGCGCGCAGCAGTGCCGGGGTAATCGCGGTGGCGAGATTACTGCTGTGTTCGATAGTGAGATGCGGCATGGCTAACTCGTTGTCAGGGCTGTGTGGGTGAGAGCAAAGCGTTGATGCGCTGGATCATCGCATCTGGATAGGTGATATGGGTGGGTGTGTCGGCAAGCGGTGCACTGGCGTCGGCATTGCGCAAACCCGCATCGAGCCCGCTTTTGGGTAGGTAGATCGGTGCTTCCACCGAGAAGCCATGCTCGGGCAAGCGGCCGTGGAGGGCGCGATACAGCTGGATGGCATCAAGCAAGGTCAGCACCGGGCCGGGATGCATGCCGTCGGCGTCATACCACTGCAGGTCGGGGGCTGCGGCCGAGGTGCTACGCAGTGCCTCGGAGATTGCCACATAGGTAATACCGGCCTGTTCTGCAGCTGCCGCTTCCTTGGCGATCAGGCGAGCTGATGCTGCCGGGTGTGCCTGGTAGCTGCCCAGCAGCAGTACGCGTGCGCCTGCGTCGCTACCGGCTTTTGCCAGCGTCCTGATCGCCGCCTGCGATTTTGCACAGGCGGCTTCGTCGGGCCAGCACAGCAGGGCGCCGCCTTGTTCCTGCAGGACCAACAGTTGCGGGCGATGCTCGGCCAATGCACGTTGAACCGAGCCATCCGCAACCCGTTCGTCGAGTAGCGCGCCACCTTTGACGATCATCTGGCTCTGCAGCGGATGGCCATTGGCGGCGCTGAGCGCAGCGTAGGTCGCTGGCAGGTTACCCACGTAGATGAGGCTGTTGCCAACGAATAGCGCTTTTGTCGGCTGCGCCGAAGGTTGCGCAGCGCACGCGGTGAAGGCGAACAACAGCATCAGCAGTGAGATCCATCTGCGCATTCCGAACTCCGTGTCGTGATCGGCTATTGGTGAGACTCTGACCGCATCACCAATCGATGGTTCCGCGGATCACCGTCTGCACCTGTCCACCGGACCAGACATCGCCGTGTGCGTCGATGCGTAATTCCAGCAAGGCATCGTGACCGACTTCGCGGCCCTGGCTGGCGGTATAGCGCTTGTCCACGCCGGGCAGGGCGTCGCGCTCGTCCAGCCAGGCGGCCAACACCGCATTGGCGGCACCGGAAGCAGCATCTTCAAAACGACGGCCGTTGCCTACGAAGGCGCGGACCACCAGTTGGTAGTTGTCGCCAGCAGCGCGTGCATAGGCGAACACGCCCATCGCGCCGGTGGATTCAGCGAGCGTGGCGATCGCCTCCCAATTCGGTTTGATTGCGCGAAGTTCGGCTTCATCAGCGACTTCGACAACCCACCAACGGCGGCCGCCATCCATCAAGGCCGGCGGCAGCATGCCCAGCGACCAGCCGGTGATGGCAGGCTGCAGGCGTGGATCGTCCGCAGTGACGATCTCGGCCACCGAGGCGCGCGGGGTGCGGATGGCGATGGTGCGGATGCCGTCGTGTTCGTTGATCTGCAAAGGCAACTGGCCAGCAATGCCGTCCTGTACCAGTTGTCCGTCGATGGCTGTTGCTACGCCGCTTTCAAGCACGGCATGCGCGCTGCCGACGCTGGGATGGCCGGCAAACGGCACCTCCTTCTGCGGCGCGAACATGCGGATGCCGTAGCTGGTGCCGGGTTTGGTCGGGGCGAAGATGAAGGTGGTTTCAGGCAGACGGGTCCAGCGGGCGATGGCCTGCATGGCGGCATCGTCCAGGCCATCGGCATCGAGTACCACAGCCAGTGGATTGCCGGTGCCGGGGCGGGGGGCGAAGACGTCGAGTTGCAGGAAGCGGCGGGTGGTCATGGGATGTCCGGATGCTGTGAGGCTGTTGCTGTTGCTGTTGCTTTGGCCGTGGCCGTTGCTTTGGCAGTTGCAGTTGGCTTTTGCCTTAGCCCCTCTCCCGCTTGCGGGAGAGGGGTTGGGGTGAGGGGGGCGGACGAAGTCCGCTTGCTCTGGCTTTTGCGCGGTTGAGGGATCACAAAGAAAAACAGCAAAGGCATGCGTGCTTCGCACGCTTCCCCTCATCCGCCCCTACGGGGCACCCCCGCCTTCGCGGGGGCGGGCCCTTTGTTCTCCCGCAGGCGGGAGAAGAAAAAGCGGATCGCTGCGTCCTGTTGGATGCCCGTCACCACTCAATCTGCCCAGCAATAACCTGCTGCACCTCACCACCAATCCAGATGTTGGACTCTGCATCCACTTCCACCCGCACCTCACCATTGCGGCCGAGTTCGCGGCCCTGGCTAGCCTGGTACTGCTGGAAGGGTTTGATCCGGCCCTGCGCCAACAACTGCGCGGCAACCAGTGCATTCGCACTGCCGGTTACCGGGTCTTCGTTGACCCCAACGCCGGGTGCAAAGGCACGCACCACGTACTGGTAGCCCACATCCGGTCGGTCAGCCGGCGCATATACCGCCAGCTTGCCGCGGCCTGGCATGGCGCCGATGGCGGCCAGCTCCGGCTTGTAGCGGCGCAGGGCGGCCTCGCTGCCGGCTTCCAGCAGCCACCAGTCTGGGCCGTTGTTCCAGAGTTCCGGGCTGTGGCCGGGTTTGGCCAACGCCGCCAGGCCTTCGGGCAGGGCATCGAGGGTGGTATCGCGGCGCTCTGCCTGCGGGCTGCGCACGTGGATCTGGCGGAACCAGCGGCCGCCCTGTACCCGTACCGGCAGCAGACCGGCTTTGCATTGCTGGATCAGCTGGCCATTGTCGTCGGGCGTGGCCAAACCCAGCTCCACGGCGGCCCAGGCGGCACCGACGCTGGGATGGCCGGCGAATGGAAGTTCACCCTTGGGAGTGAAAATGCGGATGTGATAGCTGGCGCCTTCGTCGGGCGGCAGGAAGAAGATGGTCTCGGACAGGTTCAGCCAGGCGGCGATGGCCTGCAGGGCGCCATCATCCAGACCTTCGCTGTCGACGATGACACCCAGCGGGTTGCCGGTGCCCGGGCGGGCGGCGAACACGTCCAACTGCAGATAGCGACGAACAGACATTACGGATCAGTTCCGAGCGACGGCTGGGCAGCTTACCAGTGCACCTGTCCGGCGATAACCGGTTGTACCTGACCGCCGATCCAGACCGTACCTTGCGCGTCGATTGATATCTGGACGCGACCATCGCGCCCCACTTCGCGGCTTTGGCTGGCCACGTAGTTGCCGCTATTTCCCGGTAACTGCCCGCGCTGCTGCAGCCACGCGGCGATCAGCGCGTTGGCACTGCCGGTGACTGGGTCCTCGGGCACGCTCGCCGAATCTGCCGGGCAGAATACACGGACCACCAAGGCGTGGTCTGGGCCGGCTTCGGCCGCAAACACCGCAACGCCGGTCGCACCGGTGGCGATGCTCCAGGCACGGATTGCGGGCATGTCTGGAACCAGTGCACGGAGGCTGGCGGCATCGCGGGCTGGCAACAGCCACCAGCGTGGGCCGTTGTCCCAGAGCTCGGGGGTGTTGCCGGGAGCGAGCAATGCCTGCAGTTGACCTGGTACAGCGCCCGGCGTGGTCTGCAGCTGCTTGGCGGGAGGGCTGGCCAACAGGATGGTGGGAGCGTCTTCAGGTCCGCTTACCTGCGCTGGCAGCAGACCCGCAGCGCATTGCTGTATCAACTGGCCGCCAATTGGTATTGCCAAGCCCGAAGTGACTGCGGCCCACGCCGCGCCGACGCTGGGGTGGCCGGCAAAGGGGAACTCGCTGCTGGGGGTGAAGATGCGGATGCGGTAGCTGGCGCCCTCGTCCGGCGGCAGGAAGAAGACCGTCTCGGAGTGGTTCAGCCAGGCGGCGAGGGCCTGCATGGCGGCGGTATCCAGGCCATCGCTGTCGAGGATGACACCCAGCGGGTTGCCGCTGCCGGGGCGGGCGGCGAAGACGTCCAGTTGCAGATAACGGCGTGGAGGCATGGGTTTTGGGGTGGCTTTGGCTTTGGGTTTTGATTTTGGGGTGTGGGGTGTGGGGTGTGGCGGGGCTGGATTCAGCTTAGGGGCGTGGGGTGAAAGTGCTAGAGGTGGCAAGGCTTTTGGGGCATTCCTCAACATAGTGAATCGTCATTCCCGCGTTGGCGGTAATCGCTCTGTGCTTTTGCCCTTTGCCAAGACCAGAGCCAGAGCCAGATCAGGAGCAGGAGCGATTCCCGCCTGCGCGGGAATGACGGCCTTTAAAGGCAGGAGCCAAAGCGGGAGCCGCAGCCAAAGCCATAGCCATAGCCATAGCCATAGCCCTCAACCCGGCCCCATTCACCCAAAGATGACCCGAATCGTTGCAAATGCTACTTTCTGCATCCCGGGAGGGGAGGCCGGGCGGCGATGGTATCGCTGGTAACTCAGCCGTCCCGGCACAACGGCCTTGGCATAGAATCGGGGGTTCCGCCCGCATTGCCGGGTCTTTCTCCCACTTGTGAATCCTCAAAGCCAATGTCTGCTTCCCCAATTGCTGATCGCTGGATCGTCCTGAAGTTCGGTGGCACCTCGGTGTCGCGTCGTCATCGCTGGAACACGATCGGTCAGTTGGCGAAAAAACGTGCGGACGAGACCGGTGGCAGGGTGCTGGTGGTGGTGTCGGCCTTGTCAGGCGTCACCAACGAATTGACCGCGATTGCCGACGGCGCCGTCGACAGCCGCGAGCGCGTGGCCGCGCTGGTCACCCGCCACAATGAATTCCTCGCCGAGCTGGAACTGGGCAGCGAAGTGCTGGCTGAACGCCTGGCCGCGCTGCAGGCGCTGCTCGACGACCCGCGCGCGGCCAGCCGTCCGCTGGACTGGCAGGCCGAAGTGCTGGGCCAGGGCGAACTGCTGTCCTCCAGCGTCGGTGCCGCCTACCTGCGCAGCAACGGCCTGGATTTCGGCTGGATGGACGCGCGCGAATGGCTGAACGCCCTGCCGCCCGCACCCAACCAGACCGAGTGGTCGCAACGCCTGTCGGTGAACTGCCAGTGGCAGGGCGGCGGTGACTTCAAGCAGCGCTTCTCGGCGCAGCCCACCCGCATGCTGATCAGCCAGGGCTTCATTGCCCGCCACGGCGACGGTGGCACCGCCATCCTCGGCCGCGGCGGCTCGGATACTTCGGCCGCCTATTTTGGCGCGCTGCTCGGCGCCAGCCGCGTTGAAATCTGGACCGACGTGCCGGGCATGTTCAGCGCCAATCCCAAGGACGTGCCGGACGCACGCCTGCTGACCCGCCTGGACTATTACGAGGCGCAGGAAATCGCCACCACCGGCGCCAAGGTGCTGCACCCGCGCTCGATCAAGCCCTGCCGCGATGCCGGCGTGCCGATGGCCATCCTCGATACCGAGCGCCCGCACATGCCGGGCACCAGCATCGACGGTGCCGCCGAGCCGGTGCCGGGCGTCAAGGCAATCAGCCGTCGCAACGGCATCGTGCTGATCTCGATGGAAGGCATCGGCATGTGGCAGCAGGTCGGCTTCCTGTCCGACGTGTTCAACCTGTTCAAGAAGCATGGCCTGTCGGTGGACCTGATCGGTTCGGCCGAGACCAACGTCACCGTGTCGCTGGACCCGTCCGAGAATCTGGTCAACACCGATGTGCTGGCCGCGTTGTCGGCCGACCTGTCGCAGATCTGCAAGGTCAAGGTGATCGTGCCGTGCGCAGCCATCACCTTGGTTGGTCGCGGCATGCGCTCGCTGCTGTACAAGCTCTCCGACGTGTGGGCCACGTTCGGCAAGGAGCGCGTGCACATGATTTCGCAGTCCTCCAACGACCTGAACCTGACCTTCGTGATCGACGAGGCCGATGCGGATGGGCTGCTGCCGATCCTGCACGCGGAGCTGATCGACAGCGGTGCGATGCCGGTTTACGAAGAGCAGGTATTCGGCCCGCGCTGGCGCGAAATCATCGGCAGCATCCGTCCGCGGCAGACGCCGTGGTGGCAGGCACCGGCCAAGCAGAGGAAGCTGCTGGAGCTGGCTGCACAGGGCACGCCGGCCTATATCTACGATCTGGACAAGGTGCGAGAGCGCGCCCGCCAGTTGAAGGCCATTCCGGCGATTGACCGCCGTTTCTACGCGATCAAGGCCAACTCGCATCCAGAGATCCTGCGCACGCTCGCTGCTGAAGGTTTCGGTCTGGAATGCGTGTCGCAGGGCGAGGTGGAGCTGGTGTTCGCCTCGGTGCCGGGTATCACTCCGGAGCGCGTGCTGTTCACCCCGAGCTTCGCACCGATCACCGAATACCAGGCGGTGCTGGCGCGTGGCGTCACTGTCACTGTCGACAACGTCGAGCTGCTGAAGCATTGGCCGGAAGTGTTCCGTGGCCGCTCGCTGTGGCTGCGTATCGATCTGGGTCACGGCGATGGTCACCACAAGAAGGTGAACACCGGCGGCAAGGATTCCAAGTTTGGTCTGTCCGCGCAGCGCGTCGATGAGTTCATCGCCGCCGCCCGCGCGCTGGATATCCGCATCACCGGTGTGCATGCGCACCTGGGCAGCGGCATCGAGAACAGCGGTCACTGGAAGCAGATGGTCGATGAAATGGCCGGTTTCGCGCGCCGCATCGGCAGCGTCGAGATCCTCGATATCGGCGGCGGTCTGCCGGTGCCGTACAGTGATGATGACGAGCCCTTCGATCTGGAAGCCTGGGCTGCTGGCCTGGCCGACATCAAGGCCGTGCATCCTGCCTTCCAGCTGGCGATCGAGCCGGGACGCTTCATGGTGGCCGAGTCCGGCGTGCTGCTGACCCATGCCTCGCAGGTGGTGGAGAAGGATGGCGTGCGTCGCGTTGGCCTAGATGCCGGCATGAACGCCTTGTTGCGCCCGGCGCTGTACGACGCCTGGCACGATATCGCCAACCTGTCGCGCCTGGATGCCGAGCGCGATGTTGATTTCAGCGTGGTCGGCCCGATCTGCGAATCCAGCGATGTGTTCGCCGAGCGGGTGAAGCTGCCTGCGGCAACCGCACCGGGCGATGTGTTGGTCATTGCCGATGCTGGTGCTTATGGTTTCAGCATGGCCAGTACCTATAACCAACGCGCCTTGCCGCGCGAGGACGTCATTGATGATGTGCAATGACGTCTGTTTGCTGCGAAAACCTTTGTCGTCCGTTGCGCGCTGACGCGCAACGGCCAGTTTGATTTCCGGATACGCCATGACAGCTTTTGATAAAGACCAGGTTTCCCGTTTCCGCTTCGTCCGCTGCGATTTCGCCGCGGACACCGGTGTGGCGCGGCTGGTATACGCCTTCGACGACGGTCCGGAATTGACCGAGACCGTCACTGTGCCGGGCGCGCCGTTCCAGTTGGACGACGAACGCGCGGCCGCGGTGCAACGCGCCCTGCAGCTGTTGCACCTGATTGCAGGTGTCAGCTACTACAAGGCAGCGGTGCCGGCGCAGGTAAGCATCGACAGCTACGCCATCGACGCGGCCACCGCTGCGTTGGTGGAAACGGTGTACTTCAACGGTCTCGGTGAATTCGCCTACCGCAACGGCCTGAACCTGCGCGACCGGTTCAAGCTCCCCGCTTTACTCCCCTCGCCCGTTTACGGGAGAGGGGCAGGGGGTGAGGGCGCTTCTGCTCCTGAACTTGGCCTGGCCCACCACGCCCTAGTAGCCATCGGCGGCGGCAAAGACTCTCTGGTCAGCATCGAAGCCCTGCGCAATGCCGGCGTGGCCGAAACCGTCACCTGGATCGGCGGCTCGCAGCTGATCCGTGCCTGTGCCGAGCGCACCGGCCTGCCGACCCTCAATATCGGCCGCACGCTGGCACCGGAGCTGTTCGAGCTCAACCGCCAGGGCGCATGGAACGGCCATATCCCGGTCACCGCGGTGAACTCGGCGATCATGGTGTTGGCTGCGGTGGTGCAGGGCGTGGATCAAGTGGTGTTCTCGAACGAGCGCTCGGCCAGCTACGGCAGCCAGATCGCCGGTACCGGTGAAGTGAACCACCAGTGGTCCAAGGGCTGGGCGTTCGAGAAGGCGTTCGGCGAATACGTGCAGCAGCACATTGCCGCCGACCTGAACTATTACTCGTTGCTGCGTCCGCTGTCGGAACTGGCGGTTGCCCGCCAGTTCGCCAAGACCGATTTCTACGACGCGCACTTCTCCAGCTGCAACCGCAACTTTCACATCCTCGGCGAGCGCCCGGTGAACCGCTGGTGTGGCGTCTGCCCGAAGTGCCACTTCGTGTTCCTGGCGCTGGCCCCGTTCATGCCGAAGATCCGCCTGGTGCGCATCTTCGGCCGCAACCTGCTGGACGACATGGAACAGGCCGGCGGCTACGACGCACTGCTGGAGTTCCAGGACCACAAACCGTTCGAGTGCGTGGGCGAAGGCAAGGAATCGCGCGCTGCCATGGCGACCTTGGCAACGCGTCCGGACTGGAAGGAAGACGTGCTGGTCAAGCGCTTCGCCAGCCTGATCCAGCCGACCTTGTCGGCGGACGAACTGCAGATTGAACCGTTGCTGGTATTTGATGGCGAGCACCGCATCCCGGCAGCACTGTGGGAGCGTCTGCGTGCGAATTTCGCAGCTTGAAGGCAAACGCGTCGCGCTGTGGGGTTGGGGGCGTGAGGGCCGCGCGGCCTATCACGCGCTGCGTGATCGGGAACGGGGAGTCGTCAGCGGTGACTCGCAGGAGCGGTTTCCTGCGCGTTTGACGGTGCTTTGTTCTGCTGCTGAAGCAGAGGAAATTCTTGCACTTGGCGATGCACGCCTGCGTGTTGAAACCGAGCTCAGTGGCGAATTGCTGGCTTCGTTCGACGTGGTGATCAAGTCGCCGGGCATCAGTCCGTACAAGCCCGAGGCGCAGCATGCACTTGCCCAAGGCACACAGTTCATTGGTGGTACCTCGCTGTGGTTCAGCGAGCATGCCGATGCCGATGGCACGCTGCCGAACACGGTCTGCGTTACCGGCACCAAGGGCAAGAGCACGACGACCTCGCTGCTGGCGCATCTGCTGCGTGCGGCCGGGCATCGCACCGGCCTGATCGGCAATATCGGTCTGCCGCTGCTGGAGGCATTGGATCCGCAACCAGCGCCGGAATACTGGGCAGTGGAACTGTCCAGTTACCAGACCGGCGAAGTCGCCCGCAGCGGCACGCGGCCGGATGTGGCCATCGTGCTGAACATATTTCCGGAGCACCTGGACTGGCACGGCAGCGAGCAGCGCTATATCGACGACAAACTGTCGCTTGTGACCGGTGGCCATCCGCGCGTGGCTGTGCTCAATGCGGCAGAAGAACACCTGCGCGCGCTGCAGCTGCCGCACAGCCAGATCATCTGGTTCAACCAGCCCGAAGGCTGGCATATGGTCGGCGAAGTCGTGCATCGCGGTAATCAAGCGGTGTTCGATACCTCGAACACACCGCTGCCCGGCCGGCACAACCGTGGCAACCTGTGTGCGGTGTTGGCCGCGCTGGAAGCCCTTGGTCTGGATGCGGTTGCCTTGGCACCTGCGGTGCAGAGTTTCCGGCCTCTGCCGAATCGCCTGCAGCTGCTGGGCGAACGCGATGGACTGCGTTGGGTGAATGATTCGATCAGCACCACGCCGCATGCATCGCTGGCCGCCTTGGATTGTTTCGCCGGGCAGCGCATCGCCTTGCTGGTCGGCGGGCACGATCGCGGCGTGGACTGGCAGGACTTCGCCGAGCATATGCGCGACAACGCGCCGGTCGAGATCGTGACCATGGGCAACAACGGTCCACGCATCAATACGCTGCTCGCGCCTTTGGCAGAGACGGGCGGTTTTGGCCTGCACGCCGCGACCGATCTACCGCATGCGGTAGAACTGGCGCGCGCCGCATTGGGCGAGCAGGGCGGGGTGGTGCTGCTGTCGCCGGGCGCGCCGAGCTTTGGTGCCTACAAGGACTATGTGGCGCGCGGACGGCACTTCGCCGAGCTGGCCGGATTTGATCCGGACAGCATCAGTGCGATCCCGGGTATCGGCATCCTGTAAGGCCTTGGCCGAGGTGGCGCTGACTGTCAGCCGGCGCCACCCACTACCTGCAGATCACTCTTCTTCGTCGGTGAACGCGTAACCGCCGTCGATCAGCTGCTGCAGGTAGGCATCGAAGCTGGGTGCGATCACCGCATAGCTGTCCGGGTCGTGCAGATAGCGCACGACCTGGCCACTGATGCCGCCGTCGGCAGGATCAAAATCCAGGTACAGCATCGAAGTGCCGCCGTTGTTCATGCAGTGCGAGAAGCACAGGCGCCTACCCATCGGCACGTCGGCATCGATGCCGGGACCAAGAATCTCCGGCTCATCGTCCAGCCATTCTTCGTAGATGGAACGGATGCTGTCGTCCCACTGCGCGCTGTCCTCGAAGATCTGCTGCACCGAACGCAGGTAGTAGGGATAGCTGCCGTCGCCGACGTCCGAGCCAAGCATCAGCACGTTGACCTCACCCTGCGGGTAGTCCCGATAGTGGCTGCCATCCACCTGCGCCAGCAGCTCCAGCAGGCTCGCCGGCACCTGCGGCCATTGCTGCCGCAGGCGCTGCAGGTCTGCCTGGCTGGCGCCTTCCACCCAGCGCCACATCGGGGCATCGTCTGCTGGCAGGCGCGGCACAAGGCCGGAAAGGAAGGTGTCGACAAGGTTCATATGCAGATGGATGCGTGGGGGGTGCCTATCCAAGCACACCTGCGTAACGCCGCCAATGCACAATGCGCCACGGGAGGCGATATCGACAGGATGCCTCCGTCCTCTTCTCAGGAGCGCAGGCATGAACAAGTGGCGATGGGCTGCAGTGACAATGCTGGGACTGGCGGCAACGCCAGCATGGGCCGCGATGAAGTCGCAGCCGCTGGAGTGGCAGCACGACGGCACCACCTTCAGTGGCGTGCTGGTCTACGACGATGACGGCGATGCGCGCCGACCGGGCGTGGTGATGGTGCCGAACTGGCGCGGCGTCAACGCCTCGGCGATTGCCAAGGCCGAGCAGATTGCCGGCGATGACTATGTGGTGCTGGTTGCCGATGTTTACGGCAAGAACGTGCGGCCCAAGGACAACGATGCGGCGGCTGGTGCTTCCAAGCCCTTGCGTGAGGACAGGGAGCTGCTGCGCGCCCGTGCGGCTGCGGCGCTGGATGCCTTGAAGGCACAGGCTGGCAAGGTGCCGCTGGATGCATCGCAGATCGCCGCCGTGGGTTTCTGCTTCGGCGGCACCACCGTGCTGGAGATGGCCCGCGCCGGCATGCCGTTGGCGGGCGTTGTCAGCTTGCACGGTGGCTTGTCGACACCAGCTCCGGCAGCAGCCGGCAGCGGCAAGGTACCGATCCTGGTACTCAATGGTGCGGCTGATCGCGGCGTCACTGCAGAGGACATCGCCAACTTTGGCAGCGAGATGGATGCCGCCAAGGCCGACTGGCAGTTCGTCAACTTCAGTGGCGCGGTGCATTGCTTCGCCGAGTCCGACGCCAACAGCCCGCCGGGCTGCCTGTACGACCCACGCGCCGCCAAGCGCGCCTGGAAGATGATGGATAACTTCCTGGAAGAGCGCCTGGGCGACTAACACTTGGTAGGGGCTATACCAGCAATGCCCTGGGGCCTGTAGTGCCGAGCCATGCTCGGCAGAGGCTTCACCAGCGATGTTTTGTAGGAGCGGCGTAAGCCGCGAAGCCAGAGCAAGATCAGAAGCGGTAAAGCTACCCCTCCCCAACCCTCCCCTTGCCTACGGCAAAGGGAGGGAGCGGTAGTGCCGAGCCATGCTGGGCAGGGGCTTAACCCGCAAATCAAAAGGGTGCAGGGATGTGGGAGCCGCGTAAGCCCCGAAGCGGGTTTCCCGTCACATCGCGGCAACCGCAGTCCGCACGGGATGCGCTGCTGGCGGTTCGCCTTTGGTAGCGCCGGGAGCAACCGTGGCCTCGCGGCCTGACGCGCTCCTACAACGACGCCCGGCTCCGCGCCGCTTCGATCGCCCCGTTGATCGCCGCCCGCGCCTGCGGGCTATTGCGCCAGCAGCTGCTGCCCAGCATCGCTGATGCCTGGCTGACGACATCGCTGGTTTCGGCTTCCGCCAACTGCTGCAGGGAATGAAACCCCAACTGCTCCAAGCGCGAAACCACGGTGGCACCCACGCCTTTCACCGCCAACAGCACGGCGCGTTCGTCCTCGTTGAACTGCTGCAGGCCTGCCATTGCGATCAGTGGCTGCGTTCGATGGCGTAACGGGCCAGGCCGCGCAGGG
The DNA here is from genome assembly GCF_056759195.1 of Stenotrophomonas sp. STEN083. Lineage (NCBI taxonomy): Bacteria > Pseudomonadati > Pseudomonadota > Gammaproteobacteria > Lysobacterales > Lysobacteraceae > Stenotrophomonas > Stenotrophomonas sp. STEN083. Next base: position 64,081 of record NZ_JBRRCU010000016.1, read on the forward strand.
CGGCAACGGCTTCGGTTTCCGGCAGGCCTTCCAGCGCCTGCTCGGCGGCGTTGGCGTATTCAACGGCGCGCTTGCGGCTGTATTCCAATCCACCAGTGGCGTGGATCGCGGCCAACACTTCCGGCATCGCGCTGGCATCGCCGTCCTGCACGATCTCGCGCAGGCGATTACGGACCACTTCGTCCGAGTGCGCCATTGCATGGATCAGCGGCAGCGTGGCCTTGCCTTCGGCCAGATCGTCGCCCAGGTTCTTGCCCAGTTCGTCGGCATTGGCTGAGTAATCCAGTACATCGTCGGCGATCTGGAAGGCATAGCCCAGATGCATGCCGTAGTCGTAGAGCTTCTGCTGCACGGCCTCGTCGGCACCGGTGGCCAGCGCGCCCAGGCGGGTGCCGGCGGCGAACAGTACCGCGGTCTTGCGCTCGATAACGCGCAGGTAGGCGGCTTCGTCGGTGTCCGGGTTATGCACGTGCAGCAGCTGCAGCACCTCACCCTCAGCGATGCGGTTGGTGGTATCTGCCAGGATCTGCATCACCGCCATGCGCTCCAGCTCAACCATCAGCTGGAAGCTGCGCGAGTACAGGAAGTCACCGACCAGCACGCTGGGGGCATTGCCCCACAGAGCATTGGCGGTGCTGCGGCCACGCCGCAGGTCGGATTCGTCGACCACGTCGTCGTGCAGCAGGGTGGAGGTGTGGATGAACTCGATGATCGCCGCCAGCTGGTGGTGCTCGGGGCCGGCGCCGCCGACCGCATGGCCGGCCAGCATCACCAGCATCGGCCGCAGGCGCTTGCCGCCCGCCGAGACGATGTGGTCGGCGATCTGGTTGATCAGCACCACGTCCGAGGACAGGCGGCGACGGATCAGGGCATCGACGGCAGCCATGTCCGCTGCGGCAAGGGTCTGGATGGCAGGCAGGCCCAGCGCGGGGCGGATATGTTCAGCGATGCTCATAGGAAGACTTCAGGGGGTACCCGGGGATTATAGGCGGTGTGGGCGCAGGCGGCCCGTCGGGGCCGAAAACCGAACAGAACCGGGCCTTTGCGCAGTGAATACGTATGCAAGCAACACCGCCGGCAAAGCACCAACGCTAAGCTGGCCGGCATACATTTCGCGGCCCTGAAACACGGGCTCTGAAGCCCGTAGGGGGGCGTTCGATGTCCAAGACTCCATGGTGGCGCGGTGCCGTCATCTACCAGATTTACCCACGCAGCTACCTGGATACCAATGGGGATGGCGTTGGCGACCTGCCGGGCATCATCGATCGCCTGGAGTACGTGGCCTCGCTGGGCGTGGATGCGATCTGGGTGTCGCCGTTCTTCAAGTCGCCGATGGCCGATTTCGGCTATGACATCGCCGACTACCGCGATGTGGACCCGCTGTTCGGCAATCTGGCCGATTTCGATCGTTTGCTGGCCAAGGCGCATGCGCTGGGCCTGAAGGTGATGATCGACCAGGTGTTCAGTCATACGTCGATTGACCATGCATGGTTCAAGGAGAGCCGCGAGAGCCGCGACAACCCCAAGGCCGATTGGTATGTGTGGGCCGATGCGCGCGAGGACGGCTCGCCGCCCAACAACTGGCTGTCGATCTTCGGTGGCGTCGCATGGCAGTGGGAGCCGCGGCGTCGGCAGTATTTCCTGCACAACTTCCTGGCCTCGCAGCCGGACCTGGATTTCCATAATCCGGCAGTGCAGCAGGCGACTCTGGACTACGTGAAGTTCTGGTTGGATCGTGGCGTGGATGGTTTCCGTCTGGATTCGATCAACTTCTGTTTCCATGACGCGCAGCTGCGCGATAACCCGCCGAAACCCGAAAGCGAGCGTATTGGCCGCGGTTTCAGCCCGGACAATCCGTATGCGTTCCAGTACCACTACTACAACAACACCCGGCCGGAGAACATTGGTTTCCTTGAACGCCTGCGTGCCTTGTTGGACCAGTACCCGCAGGCGGTGACGCTGGGCGAAATATCGTCGGAGGATTCGCTGGCGACGACTGCCGAGTACACCGCGCCGGGCCGGCTGCACATGGGCTATAGCTTCGAGCTGCTGGTGGATGATTACAGCGCGGCCTATATTCGCGGCACCGTCGAGCGGCTGGAAGCGGCAATGGGCGAGTCCTGGCCGTGCTGGGCGGTATCCAACCATGACGTGCAGCGTGCGGTGACGCGTTGGGGCGGGCACCCGGCCAAGCCGTCGCTGGCTAAGATGCTTGCTGCGTTGGTGTGCTCGTTGCGGGGTTCGGTGTGTATCTACCAGGGCGAGGAGTTGGGTCTGGGTGAAGCGGATGTGCCGTTCGAAGCGCTGCAGGACCCGTATGGCATTACCTTCTGGCCGAACTTCAAGGGGCGCGACGGGTGTCGTACGCCGATGCCTTGGACTGATGGGGCATTGGCTGGGTTTACAACCGGCAAGCCGTGGTTGCCGATTCCTGCCGAGCATCGGGCTTTGTCGGTGCAGGCGCAGGAAGTGGATGGCGATTCGGTGCTGCATGCTTTCCGCAGCTTCCTGAGCTGGCGCAAGGCGCATCCGGCCCTGGTCGAGGGTTCGATTCGCTTCCTTGATAGTGCTGAGCCGGTGTTGTTGTTTGAGCGGCAGGCGGGTGATGAGACCTTGTTGCTTGCCTTCAATCTGTCGGGCGAGACCGTGCGGCATGCGTTGCCGGCAGGTGAGTGGCAGGCTTTGGCGCTGCCGGGCCCCGTTGCGGGCGGTGTTGAAACTGGCGAGCTGGTATTGCCTGGGCACGCGGTGTATTGCGCGCGTCGCAGCTGATTTTTGTTGTTCTCTCTTTTGTGCGGGCGGAGATAGCATCTCCGCCTTTTTTTTGGCTTTTGGATTTTGGTTATTGCTTTTGTTTTTGGCCTTGGCTCCGGCTCTGGTTTTGGTTTTGGTTTGGGCTCTGGTTGTGGCCCACGCCCCTCTCCGGCGTGCGGTTGTGGGGTGGGGTTGCGGGCGATTCTAAGAGCAGGCCAAAGCCCAAAACCAAAACCAAAGTCAGAGCCAGAGCCAGAGCCAGAGCCAGAGCTCCCCCCATCCGCCCTACGGGCACCTTCCCCCGCACGCGGGAGAAGGGAAAGCCAACAGCCAAGAGCCAAGAGCCAAAAGC
>NZ_JBRRCU010000017.1:0-64487 GCF_056759195.1 Stenotrophomonas sp. STEN083
GTGCGCGAATAGAGCACGCCGGAACAATGTAGTGCCGATCCACGCTCGGCAGGGCGCTACCGGTAAACCCTCTCCCGAGCATGGCTCGGCACTACATGGGAATCAACGCAGAACGGCCCGCTTTCGCGGGCCGTTCCGGTGCTGCATTGCCTTGCGGCAACCGCTTAGTGCTGGTGACCGCCGTCGCCATGCACGTGGCCGTGCTGCACTTCTTCTTCGCTGGCTTCACGCACTTCGATGATTTCCACGTCGAAATGCAGGTCCTTGCCGGCCATCGGGTGGTTCAGGTCAACGTCGACCACGGTCATGCCGACCTTCTCCACGGTGACCGCACGCGGGCCGAAGTTGGTCTGCAGGATCACCTGGGTGCCCGGGATCAGCGGGGTCTTGCCGAAGTGCTTCTTCGGCACGCGCTGGGTCATGCCCTCGCGGCGCTCGCCATAGGCGTCGGTCGACTTGACGTCGACGCCGAAGCTCTCGCCGGCTTCCTTGTCCATCATCGCTGCTTCCAGACCCGGGATGATGTTGCCGTGACCAATCAGGATGGCCAACGGATCACGGTCCTTGGAGCTTTCGATCGGCTCCTGGCCGACTTCGGAGACGGTGTAGTGGAAACGGACGACGCGGTCTTTTTCGATCTTCATGCGCAACTCTGATAAATGGCTGCCCGCTGGCAGACGTTGGGACGGCTTGTCGGCCGCCGGGGACGCCGCCATGATGACGGCCTTCTTAGGTGGCGCATTATCCGGGCTCCATGCACATCACGCCAGTTTTCCGCTTCCGCTCGTGGCGCCTGCCGGCCACGCTCCTGACCGCCGCGCTGCTGACCGCCTGCGGGCACAGCCCGCCGAAGCGTGCCTCCGCACCCGATCCGGCACGCAACTATTCGCCGGTCGCGCCGGCCGACCCTGCAGCAGCAGCCTCGGTGCTGATGCGGGCCTTGGGGCTGGTGGGCACCCCGTATCGCTATGGTGGAAATACACCGGAGTCGGGCTTCGACTGCAGTGGACTGGTCACCTATGTATACCGGGACATGCTGGCACTGAACCTGCCACGCACCTCGCGCGAATTGGCTGCCATCCAGGGCCCGAAGATCGCCCCCGACCGTCTGACCGCAGGCGACCTGGTCTTTTTTGGCGACAAAGGAAATGTCTGGCATGTGGGCATTTACGTCGGGGAAGGGCGTTTTGTGCACGCTCCCAGCACCGGCGGAACCGTTCGCCTGGACCACCTTGATGGGGCCTACTGGCGCGATCATTACACCGGCGCGAAGCGGGTATTACGGTAAAACGAGACATTCCTCGCGAAAAATAACGATTATTTAACGAAATTTGTACCTATCCACACGTTTCACAAGGCATGATCGCCCATCGACTTTTTCAAGTGACTGCCGCGTGACGACTGACAACACGTCCCATCCGAGCCAGCCCAAGATTGTTCCGCTCACCCTCCGCCGCCTGATCTGCGCCGCGGCCCTGGCTCTGGCCAGCCTGCCCGCCCTCGCCCAGAGCGCTGATACCGCCCCGGCAGCCAAGCCGGCCGCGGCCAAGACCGAAGCACCGCGCAGCAAGGCTGACAGCGCTGCCACCGCCACACTGGCCGCGCTGCTGCCGCATCTGGCCGCCAGCGACACCATTCCACTGATGGACCGTTCGGCGATGTTTGCCGGCGATCTCAGCCGCCTGATTTCCGCCTACGATGCCTCCAAGGGCGTCTCTGCTGCCACCGAGGCAGCACTGGCCAATGACTCCGACGGCAAGGTGCAGTCCATCCTGCGCCGCGCCATGACCCTGCTGGGCACCCCGTACCGCTGGGGCGGCACCTCGCCGGATGCCGGCTTTGATTGCAGTGGCTTGGTCGGCTACGTATTCCGTACCGCACTGGGTGTCGAGCTGCCGCGCGTATCGCGCGAAATGGCCAGCCAGGCCAATGCCGAACTGATCAATGACCGCGCCTCACTGGCCGCCGGCGACCTGGTGTTCTTTGGCCGCAAAGGCCGTGTCGACCACGTCGGCATCTATGTCGGTGAAGGTCGCTTCCTGCATGCCCCGAGCACCGGCAAGGACGTCCGTACCGATACCCTGCTCACCGGTTACTGGGGTGACAAGTTCATGCAGGCCCGCCGCATGGCGCTTTAAGCGCCCTGCCGGCAACTACCTGCCAAGCCGCAACCTTCGGGTTGCGGCTTTTTTATTGACCGTGCTTTCAACATCACTTGTCCTGCACAAACGTTAATACGAACGACACTTCCACTGCCTGCAACAAAGTGCCAAATACGATTGCGCATGCGCGAAACACAGGTATATGGTGACGCCGAATGGAGGAGTGACCAGGCATGGCCGCGACATCTGTGTCAAGTACACGTTGTGTGATCTGGTTTGGAAATCCGGGGGCAAGAGAGAAAGTAATGCTGGCTGCGGATGGCTGGCAGGTGCGAACGGTACTTCCCCAACAGCCCGCAGACATTGGCATGCGCGGCGGCGACACGGTGGTTGGCCTGATCGATTTCCGCACCAGCTCGGAAAGTGAGCTGGAGCGCATCGGCAAGCTGACCGCCGAGCATCACCATATGCCGCTGTTTGCCATCACCCCAGCCACCGATGACATCGAAAGCCTGCCGCGGCATCCCCTGCTTGCCGCCTGCCGCCAACAGTTCCCGCACCCACCGGATCTGAGAGAACTGCTGCGCGGGCTGCAGGGCCTGAGCAATGAAGTGCCGCGAGCGGCCAGTGAAGACGTACTGGAAACCCTGCTCGGCGAGAGCGAGGTGATGCTGGTCATGCGCGCCACCCTGCGCAAATACGCGCCGGTGGATCTGCCAGTCCTGATCACCGGCGAAACCGGCACCGGCAAGGAAGTGGCCGCGCATGCATTGCATCGCCTATCGCCACGCAACGGCAAACCTTTCCAGGCGATCAACTGCGGCGCCATTCCTTCGACCTTGATCCAGTCGGAATTGTTCGGGCACGAACGTGGCGCTTTCACCGGTGCCACCGGCCGTCGCCAGGGCCTGTTTGAAACCGCACACACCGGCAGCGTATTCCTGGATGAAATCGGCGACCTGCCACTGGATGCACAGACCAGCCTGTTGCGGGTACTGCAGGAAGGCACCATCGAGCGGGTCGGCAGCAATCAGCCCATACCGGTAGATGTGCGCATCCTCGCCGCTACCCACGTCGATCTGGAACGCGCGGTCGAAGAAGGCCGATTCCGTCGCGATCTTTATTACCGCCTCAACGTACTGCGTCTGGCGATGCCGCCGCTGCGCAAACGCGATGGCGACATCGAACTGCTTTCCCGCCAGTTTCTGCGCAATTTCCGCACCCGCCACCCCACCCGCGCACGTGGCTACACGACTGAAGCTCGTCAAGCGATGGAGCGTTTTCCATGGCCCGGCAATGTGCGCGAGCTGCTCAACCGGGTACAGCGTGCGGCCATCACCGCCGAAGGCGAGTTGATCAGCTGCGCCGATCTGGAGCTCAATCAGCCCGCCAATGGTGCCCAACTCAGCCAGGCGCGCGGTCATGCCGAACGCGAAACCCTGCTGTCCTGCCTGCAACAAAGCCAATACAACATCAGCGCCTGCGCGCGATTGATGAAGGTCTCGCGGGTCACCATCTATCGAATGTGCCGCAAGCACCACCTGGAGCTGGAAGCGCTGCGTTGATCGACCGAACGCAGCGCCCCTGCCTTCTTCCACGTTCATCCTGCGAACACCCTCACAGCATGTAAGGCACCTTGAATGCCAAGGTGAAATCCGGCGCATCCGGAGTCAAGCCAATGCCCAGCATGCTGACAAAGGTCGCCTTGGATGTCAGCGCATAGGTCACCCCGAGATTGAGTGTGCCCGCATTGCCGTCGCTGCCGATCACCTTCATCCACTTGCCGTTCTTGTAACGGGTGCTGGCACGTGCGCTCATGCGATCGCTGAAGGAAATGCTCAGACTTGTCCGCTCGTTGAACGCAAACGCCACGCCGGCACCGAAGTAAAACGAATTACCCAGATTCACCTCGCCGGGATTGACCGTGTCCGGATTGGCATCGATGTCGTCGAAGCTGCGCTTGAACGAGCGCACATAACCAATATTGCCAAACAGGATTGCCGGGTCCGCGCTCTTCACCGCCGACAGGCCGATGTTCGCCTGCCAAAGACCATTGCCGGTTGGCTGCTTGGACGGTACCGCGAAACGAATGAAGTCATCATCGTCGCGTTCGATCACCTTCCAATCCAGGCCATAGGGCTCCCGCCCAGTCGGCGCGGTAACACCGCCGGTCAGTACGGTTTCCGGGCGCCAGCCACGCTCACCAAACAGTTTGTAATTGGCACTTACGGTGACATCACCAATGCCCGTGCCATGGGTTTCTTCCTGCGCGATGGCGGCCGCCGAACCGCCTGCACCACCCTTCTGGTAAATCGTCTTGCGGGCGATGTAGGGCACATCCAGATTCAGAGTCAGGCGCGGATTGAGACCCCAGCGCGCTGCAAAGTTGTAGGTGAGCGAATCCGACTCCACGTTCTCGATGGCAATGTTGCCAAGAAAGATCGCGTCCAACGCCAGGAAGCCGTTGAGGGTCAGTTGTTTGCGGTCGTAACGTGCATAGGTGATGCTGTTCTCCAGCGTCAGCTTTTGATTGAACAGTGCCGATTGCTGTTGCTTCACATCATCCACACTGCGTCGCGCCGCTTCCTTGGCCTGCTGCGCTTCAGCCGCACTGCTTGCATAGCCTTCACCGGCCGGCGCTGTCGCTGCGGGCGCTGTCGCCGCAACTGGAGCAGCCGCAGTCTCTCCTGCAGGCTGCTGTGGGGTCGGCAATACCTGCGCTGTCTTGCCACTGACCCGTGCCTGGATTGCCTGCACCTGCATGTCCAGCTCGCGCAGACGCCGTACTTCCTGGGCGTAGCTGGCTTTGAGCGCCTCCAGCTGCGCCACCAATGCGCGTACGTCCTCTGCATCCTTACTGCCGGTTGTCGCCTCCTGCGCCATCACCTGTGGTGAAGCAACAGTCAGACTCACCAGCGCCGCCATCGCCAGTCGTTTCATTGTCTCGTCCCTCTACGTTGAACTCACCAATGCACGCGTCAGGCACGTGCTCACTGCCCGCCTATCCCGCCAATCCCCCGATTGAGCGTGATGGCCTGTGCCACGTTCTGGGCCAACGGCAGGTTCCCTGCCATCGATTCCCTTACCAGATCAATCTGCAGCCGGTTGCTGACCAACTGGCCATCGCTGGTCAACTGGATGCTCTGACCAACACTGCCACTGCGTAGCCACTGTTGCACCGCGCCCTGCCCCTGGATGGTCAGCTGCAAACGTGCCGCATTGCCGTCAAAGATGGCTACCGCGCTCGCGTCACCCGACTGTGCCGTCGCATTGCCCGCTACCCCGCTGCTACTGCCCGGCACGATGCCATCGCTGCGTACATTCAGATGCATGACATTGCTGGCGCGGTTACCGTCACCGGCAATCTGCACGCTCTGGCTTACACCAGCTACGTTGTTCAAACCACTGCCATCGATACTGCGACCGCTGGCATCGGGCAACGGCGCGTTGGCGTCAGTGATACTGACGATGGGCGTGAACGTCACCTTCGGCACGTTGCCACCTTTGCTGAAGTCCATGCCAAGCGTCATGGCGCCCTGCAGGCTCTGGCCAGTTGCGGTTTGCCAGGTCGAAATCATGGTTACCCCGAACCACGCCACCGCATTGCCACCGACGGTATAGCGGCCACGCATCAGATTGAGTTCGGGGTCGGGTATTTCGTGCAGGCCTTTGCCTGGCTTCTGTGGTGTTTCCGCGCCAAGCGCCGGCAGCGCGACACTCAGCGCCAAAGCCAGCAGGGCGAACTTGATTGCGCTCATCTCAACACTCCTTCAGAACAGGTCGGCATGGCTGAAGCCAAAATCGACCAGCTCCGCATCGGTAATTGGGTTGGCCCCTTGGCGCGCATACAGCGCGCGCGCACTTGGCCTCTCACTGGGTTGCAGCAGCACCGTATTGCGGTCGAAGTCACTGCCTATGACCACGAATACCGCGCGCGAAGGCCAGGCTTCGAGAAACTCCGGCAACGGCACCACACGGTTGCCGAGAATCGGATCAGCGACCTCGGCCATGCCATCACGTATCTGCTTGAGCACGACGAAGTGGCGGAAGCCACGTACATCCATCAGTACCAGGCTGGGGACGCGCAGGTTCATCAGCCGCTCTTCATCAATCCGATAACCGCGACCACGCATGCCCAGGGATTCCACGTAACGCTTGATATCCAGCAACGAAAAACCGCGTTGTTTTACCAACTCCGGGTCGGCCACACCCATCATGCCCTCGATCACCGTCGCCTCATCGGTGTTGAGGTGGTATGCATGCTTGAGGATTGTCGCCAACGCCGCGGCACCGCAGCTGTAGTCGGTCTGCTGCCGCACCAGGTTACGGAAGCGCCGCTCCTTCATGCTCTCGATCTTGCCGCTGTACAACGCACCATTGGGCAACACACTGCTGAATGCCACCTCGCCTGCGTGCAGCAGGCCCGGCGACAAGCTCAACGCACAAGCCAACAGCAGCGAGCGAGCAAACATGAGCGTAGTACCTCCAGAGCGCCGGAAGGTGGGAGCCCCCTCCCGGGGGAGGGGAATGGGGGCTCCCGGAACCCGGCCATTGGCGGATGGCCGGGCTTGTTACGCAAAGCCAGCGCGTCATCCACAGGGACGACGCATCCGGTTACGGCTCGTCAACGCCACCGCCACCGCCACCGGTTGACGGCTGTGCAACCGCCAGCGCAAGGCTGTTGGCCTGCAGGTTGCCGGTGCCCGAGGACACGTTCACGCCGATGTTGCCGGACGCGTTGGAGAACGCGGAGCCCGACAGACTGGCGGTATTGGTCGCATTGACCGCCACCCAGTCAACCGTGGTTACCTGGCCGCTGAGGCTGGCCGTCAGGTCAGCAGTTCCCATCTCGCTGAACTTGATGTTGCCCTTCTCATCGGTATCCCACGCCATGCCACCAACGCCCGGCTTGTTCGGGTTCCTGACGGCACCTTGCGTATCGATGTCCCAATCAGAATGACCGGTCTGGCCGCCAGCTGGATGCGAGTCACCATTCCAGTTGTCCGGATAGAAGTTGGTCTTCTGGTAGGAGTTGCCGGTGCCAGCGTACTCGCCGGTGCCGCTGCCCTTGGTGGTACCTGTAACCTTGCCGCCCAGGCTTACGTTGATGGTGCTGACCATGCGATCGTAGTAGCCATTGTTCTCGACCTTGTTACCGCTCGAACTCTGGTTCGAACTGATGGTCGAAGTGGCATAGGCGGCAGTAGCGACCGAGGCAGCCAGAGCGTTCTTCTGCTCGTTGTTGTTACCCGAGGTCACATTCACGCCGATGTTGCCCGATGCACCGGAGAAGGCGTTGTCGCCGATACCTGCCGCATTGGTCACGCCGTGGTTCCAGGTCATGTTGTTCATGCCAGCCTGGTTCACGAACACTTCGGCGTCAGCCATGCCAAAGCTGAAGGACGCATCGGCAGCGGACAGTGCCGCAGCATTGTCCTGCGTGTTGTTGTCGCCGGCAGCCACGTTGAAGCCCAGGTTGCCCGATGCCTCAGAACCCACGTCGTCGGCGATCGATGCAGTGTTGTCCAGCAAGCCATTGCGAGCTTGGTTGTTGGAGACCGACTGACGGTTGTCAATGAGGGCAATCGCAGCCGAATCCAGATCGATGTTGCCGGTAATGGTCGGATCACCGGAGAAGTTCACGTCCGAGCTCAGTCGGATGTCCTTCTCGAGGTTCACATCAACGCCGTGGTTGTTCTTTTCCTTGCGCTCGTCGGCCGAGATGTTCGAGGTCTTCTGCACGTTCTCGGTTACATCGCTGGACCAAGTGCTGGTGGTCTCGGTGTTATTCCGCGTGTCAGTGATGTTGTGTGTTTCGTTGTAGCGCAGACGGGCTGCGGCATCCAACTTCAGATCGATGTCGGTATCGACATTGGTATTGATGTTGGTGTTGGTGTTGGTATTGGTCCGCGTCTCAGTCACTGCGTGCTGGTGATTGATGTTCGCGGTCGCGTTCTGATCATCCGCCGCATTGGCTGCCGCGCTGAGGGTCAGCGCGGAAACCGCCATGGCGAGTACATTCCATTTGATCGCTTTCATGGTGCCCTCTTCAGATTTTCTGATGCATCGGGTGGATGGAGCTGTGCTCACGGGGTGCCCTGCACGGAGATGCTGAATCTGTTCTCCGTTGCATTGCCTGATCCCGCGATCTGATTGAGTTGCAGTACGCCGTCAAATCCGCGCAGCGCGGATGCCTCCACGCCAACCCTGCGGGTTGCGCGAGGGTCGGTGACGGTGGGCTGCCCCCCTGCCGACGCGAGCACTTCGGATGAAGTCATGGCCTCATCACTTGCCTCGCGTATGCCCTGTGCGGCCAGTGTCGCGGTGACGGAGTTCAACTCCGCATTGCCACCGCCACTGGCCTGATTGATTGATGCAATACCACCGGCACCAGCCAACGCATTGCCGCCGATGGTGGCCGTGGCCTGCATCGGCGAATTGAAAAGATTGGACTGGCGCTGCTGCAGGCTGCGCACACTGGCCGATGCCTGTTCGCCATTGGCCATGCTGTGCAGGTTGGCCTGCAGGTTGAGGTCGCCTGCAGCCTGGTTGACCTTGATCGAACCGTTGGCGCCGGCCAAGGCCCCACCATCAATCCGCGTATCGGCGGAGAGATAGGACAACATCCCGTTGTAGCTGTCGGTGCGCGATTGCGCGTGTGCGTAGTCCGTTACGGAAGCCGCCACTACAAGCAAGGCAGCAGCGCTGCGTACGAAAGAAGTGTTCACTTGCCACCCGCCCCGGCCGGCTGGCCAAGCGGGAACTGTGCCAAGGCGCCACGGACCTGGTCGCCAATCCCGCGCGTCGCACCACCCACAGCCCCCATCGGACCACCAATGGCACGTGACAATTGGCCTCCGGACAACATGCCGTCATCACCGACAACGCGCCCCAAGGTGCCGCCAACCATGCCGGTGGTTACCCGCTCGACTGTGGTCTGGCCATGCCCGGCCAGTTGGCTGCCAGCCATGCCCGAGCCCATTTCCGCATAGTCGTCATCACTGAGCTCACTCATGCCACCGACACCCAAGGCGGAGCTCAGCTCCTTGCGCGGTGAGGGATCAGCAATCAAGGCCATGCCCGGCGGTGCCATACGATAGGCTGGCCGAGTGGATACATCACGCAGCAGAACGATCTCGCCCGGCTGTGCCTTTACGCCCTGACGTGCACCCGAAGCCATTGCGGCCTCACTGGCGGCAGTCGCGATCAGCAGCAATCCGATCAGGGCGGCATAACGATGTAGGGTCCAGCTGTCCATTGCGTCGTCCACTCGTACCAACGCGAGTGATAGAGCAGCATCCGTGCCAAGCAACTATTTCAAGTAAAAACAATTAGTTATAGATACATCCAAGCACCTGAGAGTGTATCCATGTCACAGCCATGCGGATATCAAAGCCGGCGTATGCAAGCTCCGATGAAGCCGCGAAAGGCACGCGCTGCTTGGCTTTCACCCAGCTGTATCAGTGTTGTTACAGACAGTTGTTACACCTGCTACAAGCAACAACCAACAGGCATCAAAAGGCCAACAAGGCCTCTGCACAGCATGGCTTGGCTTGGCATTGCCTGCTCTGCTCGTAGCGGCCGGCGCTGCTGGGTTATCCCTGCTATCCGGTGGACAGCGGGTTTCGCGGCTTACGACGCTCCCACAAAAAAACCGATGCCAGGGACCGGGCATCGGCTTTTTTGTGACTCAGATACGTCGCCAAACGGCTATGCGGCGACGCCGACCTTTCCCTGCCCCTGCAGCAGCAAGCCCGCTAGTCCAGATGCCGTCCACTCGCACCGGCGCCCATCGCGGGTGTGCCCGCAGCGTCGTAGACCTGCTGGTCGAGCAGGCCGGTTTCCTTGGCCACGATCACCGGCACCACCATCTGCCCGGTGACATTGGTCATGGTGCGCATCATGTCCAGGATGCGGTCGATGGCATACAGGTAACCAATCGCCTCCAGCGGCAGGTTGGCCGCGCTCAGCACCACCGTGGCCATCACCACCGCGGTACCGGGCACGCCGGCCGTACCGAAACTGCCCAGCACCGATGCGATCAGCACGATCACGTATTGCTCCGGGGTCAGTGGCACGCCGGTGTATTGGGCAATGAACACCGCACACAAGGCCGGGTAGATCGCACCGCAGCCGTCCATCTTGATGCTGGCACCCAGCGGCACCGCGAACGATGCGTAATCCTTGTTGACGCCGAGGTTGTCGCTGATCGAACGCATCGCTACCGGCATCGCCGCGAAACTCGACGAAGCCACGAACGCCACCTGCATGCCTGGCGCCGCACCACGGAAGAACTTCCACGGATTCAAGCCATGCGCAAGCAACAAGCCGCTATAGACGATGACGATGTGCAACGCGCAAGCCACATACAGCGCCAGCACGAAATTACCCAGCGGCAGCAGCTTCTCGAAACCATAGCTGCCGACCAGCCCGGCGATCAGGCCGAAGGTACCCAGCGGCGTCATCTCCAGCACGAAACGGGTCACCTGGATCATGATCTCGCTCATCTGCCCGACCAGCTTGCGCGCCTCGTTGACCTTCTCGCCCAACTTGACCATCGCAAAACCAAGCAGGCCCGCAAAGAAAATCACAGGCAGGATCGAGCCGCGCCCGGCGGCCAACACCTGTTCGCCAGCCGCATTGGCCTTGGTACCGATGCCGGCCAGCGCGTAGAACACATTGGAGGGCACCACATCCATCAGCACCTTGGCGATGGAAGGCACGTCACGCGGGGTGTAGGCCGTATCCACCGCCAGCTTCAGGCCACCGGTACCAGGCTGCATCACCGTCCCGACCAGCAGACCGATGCCGACCGCGAATGCGGCGGTGATGACGAACCACAGGAAGGTGCGGCCGCTGAGCGCGGCCACCGACTTCTGCCCGTGCAGCGAGCCGATCGCATTGATCACCGCGAAGAACACCAGTGGCACCGCGATCATCTTGATCAAGGTGACGTAGAGCTCGCCCAGCGGGCCAAAGAAGGTCTCGGCCGCCGGTCCCAGCGCCCAACCAGCCAGCGCGCCCAGCACGAAGCCGCCGACCACCCGCTGCCAGAAGGGGATCCGCAGCCAGGCAGAAACCACATTCATATCGTCAATCCGGAGAACAAATCGAAGGTTCCCACGATAGCGCAAGGCCTCAGCCAGCACGATGCCCACACAGAAAAGCTGCGTGTCATATGCATGCCTTCCACGCTTGACCATAATGGCAGCCTGTATTCATCCAGCGGTAACAACCACGATGCACAAAGCCAGTTTCCTGTCCGCCGCCCTGTCCACCCTGCTGCTTGGCGCCTGCGCCAGCACCGCCCCGCAGTCCGGCCCGGCCAACGCAGTCCGCGTTGACGTCCCCCAGATCACCCGTCCGGACGGTGAAACCCCGCAGTGGTGGTACCGCGACGGTGCCGCCCGCGCTGCCGGTAACGGCGCCATGGCCGGCAAGGCCAAGAACGTCATCCTGTTCCTGGGCGACGGCATGAGCCTGACCACCGTGGCCGCCGCGCGCATCCTTGAAGGGCAGCGCCGGGGCCAGCCGGGTGAAGAGAACCTGCTGTCTTGGGAGCGCTTCCCTGGTACCGCGTTCAGCAAGACCTATAACACCGACTCGCAGACCCCCGATTCGGCCGGCACCATGACTGCTATCACCACCGGCGTGAAGAGCCACATGGGCGCCATCGGTGTCAGCGCCGGCAGCCGCAACAACTGCGCCGACAGCCTGCCCAAGGGCCTGCTGACCTGGCTGCAACTGGCCGACAGCGCCGGCATGGCGACCGGCATCGTCTCCACCGCGCGCCTGACCCACGCCACCCCGGCAGCAACCTACGCGCACTCACCCGAGCGCAACTGGGAGAACGACACCGATCTGCCGGAAGCGGCCAAGGCCGCCGGCTGCGTGGACATCGCCCAACAGCTGATCTCCACCTCGCGCTACGGCCAGGGCCCGCTGGTCGCACTGGGCGGCGGTCGCGGCCAGTTCACCACCATCAACGAGCAGGATCCGGAGTACGCCGACAAGGTCGGCCTGCGCCTGGACGGCCGCAACCTGGTCGCCGAATGGCAGGCCAAGCACCCGCAGGGAGCCTACGTCTGGAACGCCGACCAGCTCAAGGCTGCCGCCAACGCACCGGCCCTGCTCGGCCTGTTCGAGCCGGACCACATGCAGTACGAGCAGGACCGCCCCAAGGACCGCGCCGGTGAACCCTCGCTGGCCGAACTGACCCGCGCCGCCATCGCCAATCTGTCCAAGCACCAGGAAGGCTTCGTGCTGATGGTCGAAGGCGCCCGCATCGACCACGCCAACCACAGCGGTAATGCGGCCCGTGCATTGGGCGACACCATCGCCATGTCCGATGCGGTCAAGGCTGCGGTGGACGCCACCTCGGCCGAAGACACCTTGATCATCGTCACCGCCGACCACTCGCACACCTTGAACTTCGTCGGTTACCCGGCACGCGGCAACGCCATCCTCGGCAAGGTCAAGGACAAGGGCGGTGAAGACGGCATGGGCGCACTGGACCTGGCCCGCGACGGCATGGGCATGCCCTACACCACCCTGAGCTACGCCAATGGCCCGGGCTACACCGGTGCCAGCAACCAGCAGCCGGCCGGCCCGAAGCGCTTCCCGCATTCGCCGAGCAGCTTCGATGCCGCCAACGGCCGCCCCGACCTGACCCACGTCGACACCGAGCATCCGGACTACATGCAGGAAGCGCTGGTGCCGTCCAAGAGCGAATCGCACGGCGGTGAGGATGTCGGGATCTGGGCGCGTGGCCCGGGCAGCAAGGCAGTGCGTGGCACGATGGAACAGAACACCATCTACCACCTGATCGTGCAGTCCACCCCGCGCCTGCGTGAGCGCCTGTGTGCTCTGGGTACCTGCGACGCGCAGGGCGTACCGGTCGAACTGCCGCAACCAGTCAAGTTCGAGCGCAAGGCGCAGTGAGTCTGCTCCGGCAACGTGCCGGGTGGCCAGTGGCAGCAATGCTGTCACTGGTCTCGCTGCCAGCGATCGCGCTGGCCGATGAGGCCTGCTACCGGATGGACACCGATGCGTTCAAGATTCTGGAAGGCTGCAAGCGGACCGCCGATGGCAGGCTGATCGTCGCCGAGACGGCACTGGCGCAGCTTGAATACGATGCTGATGGGCTGACCTCGGTCATTGCCGGCAAGCAGCACTACTACCTGCGTCGCGATGGCCGCCACCTGCCGGTGATCACCTACGACAACGGCCCGGATTACTTCGAGGAAGGTCTGACCCGATCCATGGTCGATGGCCAGATCGGCTACTACGATCGCCAACTGCAGCCTGCTTTCGCAGCCCGCTTCGATTGGGGCTGGCCATTCAAGGACGGCAGCGCCGAAGTCTGCCAAGACTGCGCACCAGGCAAACCCGACCCCGGCGGCCACACCGCCATCGAAGGCGGCAAGCACTACCGCATTGATCGCCAAGGCAAAGCCCTCCCCTGACCAGGCTCTGCACGACTTTGTAGGAGCGGCGTCAGCCGCAAAGCTGGTATCAATGGAATCGCCAGCCAGCCTGCAATCGGATGGTCCATCTGCTTCGCGGCTGACGCCGCTCCCACAACATCTGGCACCCACAATTGCAGCCATCGCCGCTGCCGCCGATACTCGGCGCGGTCATGAACCCGCTTTCCTCTTCCCTGTTGCAGCCCGCAACCGACATCCCGGTGATGGTCGGCTTCAGTGGTGGTCTGGATTCCACCGTGCTGCTGCACCTGCTCGCCAATTCCCCCCGTCGCCAGCCAGGCGGCCTGCGCGCACTGCATGTGCATCACGGCCTGCAGTCAGTTGCCGATGACTGGCAACAACACTGCGGCAGCCTCTGCGCACACTGGAACATCCCGCTGCAGGTCGTGCATGTCGAGGTTCCGCGCGACACAGGCCAAGGCCTGGAAGCAGCTGCCCGCGACGCCCGCCATGGCGCGTTCAAAGCCCACCTGCGCAAAGGCGAATGGCTCGCACTGGCCCATCACCAGGACGACCAGGCGGAAACCTTTCTGCTGCGTGCATTGCGCGGCGCAGGCGTCGATGGGCTGGGCGCGATGCAGGCACTGCGCAGCTTCGGTGCCAACATGCTATGGCGGCCACTGTTGCAGCTGCCACGCTCGGCATTGGAAACCTACGCCAGGCAGCATGGCTTGCACTGGATCGAAGACCCCAGCAATGACAGCGCCGATTTCGACCGAAATTTCCTGCGCCTGCAGGTACTGCCGCTACTGCGTCAACGCTGGCCACATGCCAGCGCCGCACTGGCGCGCAGCGCCGAGTTGGCGGCACAGGCCGCGGAACTGCTTCATGAAAATGATGCAGCCCTTCTGCAGCATTGCCTGGACCCGGACGGAGCGTTGCAGCTCGCCGCATTGAACCTGCTCGCACCCGCACAGCAATCCCGCGTACTGCGCTTGTGGGTGAACCAGCGGGGGCTGCCAGCACTTCCCGGCAACGGGGTGCTGGCGATCCAGCAGCAGCTGTTGGCCGCTGGGCATCACCAACAGGCTGAGTTCCGCTGGCAGCAATCCCGCATCGTGCGCTGGCGTGACCAGCTGCATGCGTTACCTTTGCCCAAACCCTGGCCAGAGGGCTGGACCCGCCAGTGGACCGGCAGCGAACCAGCCGAACTTCCGGATGGCGGCAAACTCCTGCTGCATGGCGCCAGGGCCTTTGACCAGCCGGTGCAGCTGCGCCAACGCCAAGGCGGCGAGCGCATCCAACTGCCGGGGCGCAGCCACAGCCACCAGCTCAAGCACTGCCTGCAGCAAGCCGATGTGCCTCCGTGGCTGCGCGCGGAGTTGCCGCTGCTATGCACTGGCAACACCGTGCTGGCAGCAGCTGACCGGGTCATTTCCGCGCCGCTGCAGGCATGGCTGCAGGCACACGGTGCCTCGCTGCAATGGCAACCGCCAGATCGGGTGAATTGACCCTTTCCTGCTGGCCGCTCACACTTGCGCCATGGCAAAAAAGTCCCCCAATGAAACCTCACCGGTGGCCCACTTCGAGCAATCGCTTGAAGAACTGGAACAGCTGGTAGAGAAGATGGAAGCCGGCGACCTGAGTCTGGACCAGTCGCTGACCGCTTACGAACGTGGCGTAGGTCTGTACCGCCAGTGCCAGCAGGCGCTGGAGCAGGCCGAGCTGCGCGTCCGCCTGGTTACCGACCCGGCCCAACCAGAGAAATCCGAGCCCTTTGAAAGCAACGGCAATGAAGACTGACGCCCTGCTCACCCGCTGGTTGGAACGCACCGAAGAACAGCTGCAAGACGCCCTGCCCGACCCGGCGCTTGCCCCGCAGCGCCTGCACCAGGCCATGCGCTATGCCGCACTGGGTGGCGGCAAGCGGATGCGGCCTATGCTGGTCTATGCCGCCGGCTACCTGTTCGCGGCTGAAGAAGCGCGCCTTGATGCTGCTGCGGTAGCGGTCGAGCTCATCCACGCCTATTCGCTGGTGCACGACGACCTGCCGGCAATGGACGATGATGACCTGCGCCGCGGCCGCCCGACCACCCATAAAGCCTTTGACGAGGCCACCGCGATCCTCGCCGGTGATGCCTTGCAGACCCGCGCCTTCGAAATCCTCGCCGACGCCTGGATGCCACCGGCATTGGCCTTGAATTGCATCAAGACGCTGGCGGGTGCATCCGGTGCGGCCGGCATGTGCGGTGGGCAGGCGTTGGATATCGACGCCACCGGTCGACAGCAAGCGTTGGATGACCTCAAGCACATGCATTCCCTGAAGACCGGCGCGCTGATCCGCGCGGCGGTGCGCATGGGCGCGTTGTGTGGCGAGGCCAGTGATGCCCAGCTTGCACAGCTGGACAGCTTCGCTGACACCCTGGGCCTGGCCTTCCAGGTCCGCGACGACATCCTCGACGTCGAGGCCAGCTCCGAGCAACTGGGCAAGACCGCCGGCAAGGACCAGGCGCAGGACAAGTCGACCTTCCCGTCGTTATTGGGCATGGAAGGGGCCAAGGCCACATTGGTCGAGCTGGCAACGGCGATGCAGGCAGCGTTGATTCCGTTTGGCCAGCGCGCGGCGGCATTGTCGGCATTGGCTGAGCTGACGGTGCGCCGCACGCATTGACCAGCCGCAGCGTTTGTAGGAGCGGCGTAAGTCGCGAAGTTCACAAACCTACAACGCAAAGCAAAGCCCTCCTCCCGACCCTCCCCTTCGCTACGCGAAAGGGAGGAAAAAAACACTGCAGACAGCAAAAAGCCCGGGAATCCCCGGGCTTTTTGTCAGACAAACATCGCGCCGATTACTTGATCAGGCGGATGGTCATCGGGTAGCGGTAGGTCTCGCCCTTGTTGGCGGCCAGGCCAGCAAGAATCGCGAACACCAGGCCACCGATCCACGCCACGGCATAGGTCAGGAAGCCAATCAGCACGACCATCAGGATGCCGCTGATGAAGTAGGCGCCCAGCAAGGTCAGCTGGAAGTTCAGCGCTTCCTTGGAGTTGGCGTTCAAGAAGGCCTTTTCCGGCTTGTCCTTGTTGATCAGCCAAACGATCAACGGCACGATGAAGCTGAAAAAGATGCCCGACAGGTGCACCAGCATCGCAATGCTGTTGTCGTCGGAAGCGCCTGCGCTGGTCGGTGCCGGCGGCGGAGTGGTCTGGTAATCGCTCATTGTTTCCCCAAGATCCTTGTAAAGGGCTTATCCATAAAGGTAGACAGCTATAGGAAGTACGTTAACTTCCACATAAGAATAGTCCGCTGTTTACCAAGACTGCGTCAATCATTACCTGCCACGGTCATCTTCCCTACCAGGATCGAGCCGGTGGAAACATGCGAACGCTTGTCCACATCGCTCCCTACCGCTTCAATGCCGGCAAACATCTGCTTGAGGTTGCCGGCGATGGTGATGCCGTCCACCGGGTAGGCGATCTTCCCGTTCTCCACCCAGAAACCACCGGCACCGCGCGAGTAGTCGCCGGTGATGCCATTGACGCCCTGCCCCATCAGCTCGGTCACCAGCAGCCCCGTGCCCATACCCGACAGCACGGAGGCACGGTCGCCGGCATTGGCCTTCACTTTCAGGTTATGGACGCCACCAGCGTTGGCCGTGGTCTGCAGGCCGAGCTTGCGTGCTGAATAACTGCCCAGGATGTAACGCTGCAATACACCATCGGTAATCAAGGCTGAGTTGCGGGTCGCAACACCTTCGCCATCATAGGAACTGGAGCGTAGGCCGCGATGCAGCAGCGGCAGTTCATCGATGGCAAACCAGTCCGGGAACAGCTGGGTGTCCACACTGTCGAGCAGGAAGCTGGCACGGCGATACAAGGCGCCACCGGAGACTGCGCTGAGCAGATGGCCGATCAGCGAACGCGCCATTTCCGCGGCGAACAACACCTGCACCTCACCGGTTGGTAGCGAACGCGGCTGCAGTCGGGCAACGGTGCGCTCGGCGGCGCGTAGGCCTACCGCCGCCGGATCGTCCAGATCTTCGCGGGCGATGGCGCTGGTATACCAGCCATCGCGTTGCATACCGTCACCCTGGCCGGCGATCAGCGCACAACCGATGGAATGGTGGCTGCTGCGGTCACGGCCGATGAAGCCGTGCGAGTTGGCATACACCGACACGCTCTGGGCGGTGGACGCCGAGGCACCATCGGAGTTGCTGATGCGGCTGTCGCTATCGCGACCGGCCGATTCACAGGCCAGCGCCAGGTCCAGCGCCTGCTCGGCGCTCAGCTCCCACGGGTGCCAGCTGTCCAGATCCGGGAATTCGGTGGCCATCAGCGCCGGGTCGGCCAGGCCAGAGGCCGGATCGTCCTCGGTATGCCGGGCAATCGCGCAGGCCTGGGCCACGGTGGCCTCCAGACTGGCTTCCTGCAGGTCGGCGGTGCTGGCACTGCCCTTGCGCTGACCGAAGTACACCGTCACCGCGATACCGCGGTCGTGGGTGGCTTCGACCGTCTCCACCTCGCCCAAGCGCACGTTCACATCCAGCCCGCGGTCCTCGCTGCAGCTGACCTCGGCTTGGCTGGCGCCCATGGCGCGGGCCCGTTCCAGCAGCCGCTGGGAGATACCGGTCAGGCGTTCCAGGCGCTGCAGGCTGTCGTCGGCGGCAGGCTTATGGGTGCTAATGGCGTTCAATGCTTTATCCTTGGTGGCCAAATCCCTTCACATCTGCCCGGTCTTGCATGACTGGCGGCGGCGTGACGTGGATTTTTCGTGGAGCCCGGCGAGCGCCAGGCTTTCCTGTCATGAAGTTTAGTAGGTAGCAGTGCGATGCGCGGACGCGATCAAGAAACCGGTGAATTTTTGGGCGAGAGCCGTAGCCAGAACCGGCGCGAAGCGCTGGAAGTGCTGGCGCTGGGCGAAACCCTGGTGGAGCTGACCCCGGCTCAGCTTGCGCGCCTGCCGATCCCGGAAGGCCTGCTGGAACACATCGAGTACACCAAGCGGATCACCTCGCATGGTGCGCGCAAGCGCCAGTTGGCGTTCCTGGCCAAGCAGATGCGCCGCGAGGAAGACGAGACGCTGGACGCGATCCGCAACGCACTGGACGCCAACAGCGAGACCTCGCGCCGCGAAGTGGCGATCATGCACCGCATGGAGCGCTGGCGTGAGCGACTGCTGGCTGAGGGCGATGTCGCCCTGGGCGAGCTGCTGGACGAGCATCCGGAGGCCGACCGTCAGGGCCTGCGCACGCTGGTGCGCAACGCACTGGCCGAGAAGGCCAAGAACAAGCCGCCGCGCGCCTACCGCGAGATCTACCAGGTACTGCGCGAGCTGATGCTGGTGCCGGTATTGAGCGCAGCTGCGGAAGTTGGCGGCGATGATGACGATGCTGATGATGTGGATGGCGACGACGAGCAGGATTGATCTGGGTTGAGGGGATTTACTGCGGATTTGGTTCTGTAGCGAAAAGCTCCCCTCATCCGCCCCTTGCGGGGCACCTTCTCCCGCTTACGGGAGAAGGGAATGCTGGCATTCGGGGCTGGCCCGAATTTCGCTCAAACAGCAGTGACTCAATCCCTTCTCCCGCATGCGGGAGAAGGTGCCCCGCAAGGGGCGGATGAGGGGGGCTCTTCAGCTTTAGCCGCCCCTCAAGCCTGCGTACCACCCACCGTCAGCCCATCAATCAGCAACGACGGCTGGCCGACACCGACCGGCACGCTCTGCCCGTCCTTGCCGCAGATACCCACACCTTCATCCAGTGCCAGATCGTTGCCGACCATGCGTACCTTCTGCATGGTTTCAGGGCCATTGCCGATCAGGGTCGCACCCTTCACCGGCGCAGTGATCTTGCCGTCTTCGATCAGGTAGGCCTCGGTCGCCGAGAACACGTACTTGCCGCTGGTGATGTCGACCTGGCCACCGCCGAAGTTGACCGCGTACAGGCCCTTCTTCACCGAACGGATCATCTCCTCCGGGTCATGGTTGCCTGCACGCATGTACGTATTGGTCATGCGCGGCATGGTCATGTGCGCGAACGACTCTCGGCGGCCATTACCGGTCGGCGCAACGCCCATCAGGCGCGCGTTGAGCGTGTCCTGCATGTAGCCGACCAGGATGCCGTCCTCGATCAGCGTGGTGCACTGGGTCGGGGTGCCCTCGTCGTCGATGTTCAGGGAACCACGGCGGCCGTCGAGGGTGCCGTCATCGACGATGGTCACGCCCGGCGATGCCACGCGCTCGCCGATACGACCGGCGTAGACGCTGGTGCCCTTGCGGTTGAAGTCGCCTTCCAGTCCGTGGCCTACCGCCTCGTGCAACAGCACGCCGGGCCAACCCGGGCCAAGCACTACCGGCATCACACCAGCAGGCGCTGGAATGGCTTCCAGATTCACCAGCGCCTGGCGCAGCGCTTCGCGGGCGAAGGCTTCCGGTCGATCACCGGCAAACAATTCTTCATAGCTGTAGCGACCGCCACCGCCGGCATAGCCGGATTCGCGGCGACCGCCCTGCTCAACGATGACCTGCACGTTCAAACGCACCAGCGGACGCACGTCAGCGGCAAGCACACCGTCGCTGCGCGCGATCAGCACCGTATCGACGCCGCCGGACAGGCTCACCATCACCTGCTGCACGCGGGTATCAGCCGCACGCAGGTAGCGGTCCAGGCGCTTGAGCACTTCCACCTTGGTCTCGTTGCCGATGCTATCCACCGGGTCCAGCGCCGGGTACAGCGCGCGCGCAGTGCCGCGTACCAGCGAACGCACATTCTGCTCTCCACCCTCGCGGGAAATGGCACGCGCAGACTGTGCGGCAGCCAGCAGGGCCGCCGGCTGGATGTCGTCCGAATACGCAAAGCCGGTCTTTTCGCCGGCAATAGCGCGCACGCCCACGCCCTGCTCGATCGAATGCGCACCGTCCTTGACGATGCCGTCCTCAACGCTCCAACTCTCGCGGCGCGAATGCTGGAAGTACAGGTCACCGAAATCGATGCCCGGCCCCAGCAAGGTGCCGAAGGTGCGTTCAAGGCGATTGGCGTCCAGTCCTGCGGGCAGCAGCAGACGGGTTTCGGCGAGCGTGAGAGCGTTTTCGGTCATGCCTATCCAGATGGGGGCAGGCCTGCCTCTTGCAAGCCTGCACTGATTCAGGGGTTGCTGGCGGCGCCGGGCGTAACCAGCGGGGGCGGCAGACGGGCGGCGTCACGATCCAGCACTTCGACCTTGGGATCTTTCCATGGCCCGGTCACCTTATAGGTCTTGGAGCCGATCTCGCCCAGTGGCTTGCCCAGCACCGCGTTGGCCGCAGCGCCCACTGCCGCACCCACCGGACCACCGGCCACCGCCCCCACCACCGTGAGCAGGTTGCCCGAGCGCGGGTTCACATCAATGGTCTGGTTGAATTGCTGGGCAACCAGATCAGCCTGGCCGCGGATGGTGATCTCCGCCGCTGGCGCCTCGATGGCGATCTTGTCGGTACTGGCCTGGCCGTTGCCGAAGCGCATCGCACCCTCAACATGGTTGAACGCCAAACCCTTGGAAAACAGGTCGCGGAAGTCAAACAACAGGCGCCGTGGCAGCTGCGCCACGCTGAGCAGGCCAAGCACGCGTCCGGCGCCGGGGTCCACTTCCAACAGCTGCCCGTTTCGCAGGTTCATGTCCATGCCGCCCTCCAGCGTGGCCAGGTTGAAAGCCATCGGACCGCCTTGCCAGCCAGCCTGCAGATTCACCTTGCCCTGGCCGTCACGCAGCTGCCCTGCATAGCCGAGACGCTGCAACAGGTCGCCCAGGTCTTCGCTCTGTACCTGCGCCGTTGCCTGGGTCCGGGCCTGCGCGCCCATGCCGCGCCACTCGCCGTGCACATCGATGACCTGCTTGGGCGCGCGGATTGCCAGCTCCTGCACCTGCAGACCGTCACTGGTCGGGCGCGTGCGCAGACGGGTCTGGCCAAGCTTGATCGTGGCGAACTGCAGGTCGTCGATATCCAGTGCCAACGGCGGGATATTTGCCGGGTTCATCGGTTCGGCCGGCGTGTCACTGGACTCGGTCGTTGCCGCCGTCGCTGCCTGCCAATAGACCCGTGCCAGCTGCCCACTCACCGTGCCGCCATCGGCGGTAGGTACGCGCAGGTTGCCCGCCAGTGCGGGCCCATCAAGCTGCACGGCAACCGCATCGGCGCCGGGCCGCAACTGCAGCCGGGTCTGCGCGAAACGCCCGCCCACCATCAACAGCTGATCAGCCAATACATCAACCTGCTTGAGCGCCACGCCACCGTCGCTGCCGTCGCTATCACCGCCGCGCGCCAGACTGATCCACTCCAGCGCGTCCAGCGAGGGGGTGCGGCCGTTGACCACCAGACCATCGGCCGGCGGCTCGTGATCGACGGTGTCGCTGCCCATCGTGACCTGCACGCCAGTCTTGCCGTTCTGGCTACGTGCAGCCAAGGCCATCAGCTTGCCGAAGGACACATCGATCCGCCCCGCCCCCATCGGCAAGGCCGCCTGCACGGTGGTTGCCAAGGCATCGGCGGCCGGCTTGTTCAATGGCGCGGGCAACTGCAGGCGGGTGCCCTGCAGATCCGAACGCAGGGTCAGCAGGGTTGGCGGGCCAGTGCGCACGCCAGCCTGCTCCTTGGGCAGGCTTACGCCGACCGTCCATGCCGAGGTGCCGTGCACATAGGGTTTGAGCCAAGCCAGCTCCGGCGCACGATCCAGCAACTTGCCCGCATCCAGATCCGCACTCAACTCGGCCTCGAAGGCATGCGCGGGGTCCTTGACCGGCTTGCCGGCGCGCAGCGCAAGCATTCCGTCACGTTCCTGATGGCGTACCTGCAGGGCCGGCGCATCGAAACCATCGCTGCTGTACTGGGCCTTGCCGCGCACACCCTCGAACTGCAGGTCCCAACGTTTGTCGGCCATACGCACGTCGCGCAGATCGACGTCGCCCAGCAGATGCCCCCCACCATCGTGGTGCAGCGGCAGCAGCAGATCGAAATTGACCTCCGCCGGGCCAGCCACCGTCAGATTATCCAAGGTGTCGCCGTAACTGGCCTGCAATGGACTCTGTCGCAGCATCGCCAGCAGGCGCGCGCTTTCGTCAACGGTGCTGGCCTGTACCACCAGCTTGGACTCGGCAAAGCTGGCGATACCCGCACGCAGGCGATCCACCTTGACCCCGGCCAGATCGCCGCGGCCATTCAAATCAAAACCACCGCCGATGAAGTTGATATCGGCATTGACGCGCTGCATCAGTGGCCAATCCTGCTGGAAGCGGATCGAGCCATCATCGATATGCCCGCCCGCCTCGAAGCGACCGTTGTTGCCGGTGAACGGCCAGTCGTCCAGGTCACCGACAGCCAGACCGGTGCCCCCGCGCAGGGTGCCACCCACCAGTGCCGCATCCAGCCACTCGATCGCCGCATCGCTCATGCTTGAGCGCACCCAGAACTGCTTGGCAGCGGTCATCGGCACATCATCGATCTTGGCAGCCAAGCTGATCCATGGCCGGGTGCCGTCGCCCTGGAACCACAGGCCGCCACGTACGTCGGCGGCATAGTTCTGGCCCTGCACCCGCAGCGCAGGCGTCCCTATCTGCCAACCGGCACCTTCGCGCCAACCGACCAGATCGCCGGAAAGCTGCAGCTCATGCAGCACGCCAAAGCCAGTCGGCCAATCAAAGCGCACCACGTGATCGGGCTTCAGAACCAGTGAAAACGCCTGAGCATCGCCTTCAAAATGGCCGCGCAGACCACTGACGCCGGGGCTGCCTGCCACCGGCGCAAAGCTTGCATCCAGAAGTTCGCCGCTGGCGCGCAAGGGGCCAGCGGCGGTACCAAGCAGGCTGATATCGGCAAATTTCAACGACGGCTTGGAACGATGCAGCCAGTTCCGCAGGCCGGGCTCCAAGCGGTCACTGAGCGCAAGTACCTGCAGCAGCGGGCCGGCATCGAGCTGCTTGCCCTGCACCGCATAGTTTTTACCACCGGCCAGCAGCAAGCCGTCCAATGACTGGGTAGTGCTGTCGGTGGCGATCCGCAGGGTAGGCGCGTCCAGCCTCCAGCCGCCATCAATCGCTTTCCAACGCGCGCGTAGTTGCAGCTTGTTGAAGGCAACACTCGGCGCGGCAGCGCCCTGCAACGGCACACCAGCAAGTTGCACACCGTCCAGCTCGCCTTCGGCGCTGACCGCCACTACGCGGTTGTCCTGCAGCTGTACCCAGCTCTGCAGTTCGCCCTTGCCCTGGCGCAGCTGCACCCCGGCAAACTTCAGCAATTCGGACCACGCCCCCAGCTCGGCCGGATCGGCCGAGAACCAAGCCTGGCCATCACCGCGTTGGCGCTGAAAATCCAATACCGCGGTAACCGGCGCAGCCTTGGTATCAATCCAGCCCTTGGCCCCTACCCGCACACGCTCACCGTCCACGCGCAGGCGCAGGTCGATGCGTGGGATGCGGGTCTGCAGGCCGATCGACGGCGCCTGCACCTGCAGTTGACCGCCAATCACCTGCAGCTCGCCCAGCCTGCGCAGGGCGTCCAGTGGATCGCCACCGGTCTTGGACTCGGGCAGACCCCGCACCGACCAACGGCCGTCTTCAGCCCGTTGCAGCGTCAACGCCAACCCGCGCAGTCGCAGCTCGGTCAGCGGCGCGCCGGGCAGAAGGCCCGAATACACCGCCACCAGTACTTCAGCCTGGCCGATGCGTACGCCTTCGCCCTGCCCCACCCGCAAACCATCAAGCTGCAGGATCGGGCCGCGCCGGGTCCAGCGGGTGTCCAGCTTATCGAACGCCACCGGTTGCCCGGCACGTTCACTCAACCAGGCGGCCACCTTGTCCGGGTGCGCCTCCACCATCGGCAGCAGCTGGCTGACAGTACCGACCAGCAAAGCCACGCACACCAACGCGATCGCCAATGCCATCAAGGCGTAGCGACGGAAGCGGCGTAGGCGGTGGCGCAACAGCGTGGTCATCAGCTCACTTCGTGCTTCCGTGCCGCGAAGTGAGCGCGTTCAGAGCAGTACGACATCGAACTGCTCCTGCAGGTACTGGTCATCGGCCTGGAAGCGGATGCTCTTGCCGAGGAACTCCTCCAGCTCGGCCACCGCTGCCGACTCTTCATCGGTGATGCGCGCGACCACCTTGCTCGAGGCAATCACCAGCAAGCGTGCCGCCTCGAACTGGCGCACCGCGCGGGTGATCTCACGGAAGATTTCGTAGGTGACGGTTTCGGCGGTCTTGATGCTGCCACGACCACTGCACTGCGGGCAGGTTTCCGACAACTGCCGTTCCAGGCTTTCCACCGTGCGCTTGCGGGTCATTTCCACCAGACCCAGCGGCGAGAAGTCGTACACCGTGGTCTTGGCATGGTCACGCGCAAGCGCCTTTTCCAGCGTGCGCAATACCTGACGGCGATGCTCGGCATCATCCATGTCGATGAAGTCGATGATGATGATGCCGCCCAGATTGCGCAGCCGCAGCTGCCGCGCCACAGTCTGCGCCGCCTCCAGGTTGGTGCGGAACACGGTTTCTTCCAGATTGCGCTGGCCGACGAAGGAACCGGTATTGACGTCGATGGTGGTCATCGCCTCGGTCTGGTCGATGACCAGGTAGCCACCGGACTTGAGCGGCACCTGCTTGTTCAAGGCGCGGACGATTTCATCCTCGACCCCGAACATATCGAAGATCGGGCGATCCCCGGTATATAGCTCCAGCTTCTCGCCCAGCACCGGCATGTACTTGGCGACGAAGGCCTGCAGCTGGCCAAAGGTTTCCTTGGAATCGACCTTGACCTTGTCTACGTCCTTGCGGATCAAGTCGCGCACCGAGCGCAACGGCAGGCTCAGGTCTTCATAGATGATGCTGCACGGCGGCGCTTCGCGTCCGCGCCGCTCCACCACTGCCCAGACCCGCGACAGGTAGGAGATGTCTTCGGCCAAAGCCTCGGCCGGCTGGCCTTCGGCATTGGTGCGCACGATATAGCCGTAGCCACCGTGCTGGGCCGAGATCTCGGTGACCAGCGACTTCAAGCGGGCGCGCTCGCCCTCATCCTCGATGCGGGCCGAAACCCCGACCATCTTGGACTGCGGCAGCAGCACCAGGTAACGCGAGGGAATGCTGATCTGGGTGGTCAGGCGTGCGCCCTTGGTGCTGATCGGGTCCTTGACCACCTGTACCACCACGTCCTGGCCATCGCGCAGCAGCTCCACGATCGGCACCGAGGACGGCAGCGGCAGGCTGGGCGCGGTCTCGTCGGTATCGGCCGCCACCGGCGCCGGCCGCACCACGTCGTTGGCATGCAGGAACGCAGCACGGTCCAGGCCGACCTCGACGAAAGCCGCCTGCATGCCCGGCATCACCCGCTGCACCTTGCCCTTGTAGATGTTGCCAACCACACCACGGCGCCAGCCGCG
Source organism: Stenotrophomonas sp. STEN083 (assembly GCF_056759195.1). Taxonomy (NCBI): domain Bacteria; kingdom Pseudomonadati; phylum Pseudomonadota; class Gammaproteobacteria; order Lysobacterales; family Lysobacteraceae; genus Stenotrophomonas; species Stenotrophomonas sp. STEN083. The sequence goes on from NZ_JBRRCU010000017.1 coordinate 25,927, forward strand.
CTCGATGTGCAGCTCCTGCAACATGCCGTTTTCAATCACTGCCACGCGGGTTTCGCGCGGGGTGACGTTGACCAGAATTTCTTCAGACACGTCCTTCATTCCCCCTTGTCCATGGAATCGTCGTCCGCGCCTGCGGCAAATGCCGCCAGCAGCGCGGCGGTCTGCTGCAACGGCAGCCCCATCACCCCGGAGTAGCTGCCGGCCAAATGACTGATGAAACGCTCCGCCCCGCCCTGGATGGCATAGCCGCCGGCCTTGCCCATCGGCTCGCAGGTGGCGACATAGGCCTTGATCTGTGCCGCGCTCATCGGCGCGAAGGTCACTTCCGAGACCACCGTCTCCAGCGCATGACGCCCGGCCGCGGCCAAGGCCACCACGGTGATCACCCGGTGCGTACGCCCAGCCAGCGAGGCCAGCATGGCCGCCGCATCGGCAGCATCGGCAGGCTTGCCATAGACCCGGTCATCCAGCACCACCTCGGTATCGGAGCCCAGCACCACCGCATGGGGGTCATCGGCGACCAGTGCCAGCCCTGCCCTGGCCTTGTCCAGCGCAACCCGACGCACATAGGCCTCGGCTGCCTCACCCGGCGCACGCTGCTCCGGCACCTCCAGATCAAGGGCGCGGAAGGGCACATCGAGGCGGGACAGCAGTTCGTTGCGACGGGGAGAGCGGGAGGCGAGATAAAGCATCGTGAAAGCATAACCCGCGCCAGCAACCTGAATGATGAGCATTGCTGGCAAAGTGACGGTGACCCCATCATGGCTCACCACCCGTTCATCGCCCTGTGTTCATTTTCATGATCCAGCCAAGGAGGATCACCATGCGCCGTACCGCCCTCGCCCCACTGCTGCTGTCCCTGTCTCTCGCTCTTGGAGTCTCGATGACCGCCAATGCCCAAACCGTCCCGGCCGTGGTTGCCAGCGACGCGACCTTGTTGAATGTCTCCGCTCAGGCCGAAGCCCACCGGGTGCCGGACGTGGCCACGCTGTCTGCCGGGGTGGTCACCCAGGCGGCCGATGGCAACGCCGCCATGCGCGACAACGCCGTGCAGATGGACAAGGTGATGGCCGCGATCAAGGCCGCGGGCATTGCCGAGCGCGACATCCAGACCAGCGGCATCAACCTCAGCCCGCAGTACCGCTACGCCGAGAACGAAGCGCCGAGGATCACTGGCTACCAGGCCAGCAACACCGTCAGCCTGAAGGTGCGCGACATCAGCAAGCTGGGCAAAGTGCTGGACAGCCTGGCTGCACAGGGCGCAAACCAGATCAACGGCCCCAGTTTCGAGATCGACCAGCCGGAACCGGTCTATGACGAAGCCCGTCTGGCCGCGCTGAAGAAGGCCCAGGCCCGCGCCGAAACCTATGCCAAGTCACTGGGTCTGCGCGTGCGTCGCATCGTCAGCATTTCCGAAGGCAGCCAGGGCGGCTTCCGGCCGATGCCGATGATGGCCATGGCCGCCGGCCGCGCCAACAAGATGGAGATGGATACCGCGGTGTCGCCGGGCGAAACCACCGTCTCGGTCAATCTGGACGTGGTGTTCGAACTGGGCCGCTGAGCAACGCGGCGACTGCAATTGGAACGGCGCCTACGGGCGCCGTTTTTTGTTTCGCGCAATCAAACCGTCTGTAGGAGCGGCGTGAGCCGCGAAGCTGCCATTACTGAAACCATTGGCGACTATGGCGTGCTGCTTCGCGGCTCATGCCGCTCCTTAAAAAGCCAGTCGACGCGTCTTCAAGCTGTCCGCCAGCTGACCAGAAACAATCACCCCGCTTGCCGAACGCCTGAATAAAAGGCGCACTGCAGCCACGGGACGCAAATCAGCAACCCCGTCCCGTGTCATCGCGCGTTGTTCTCTGTCACACGCCCACGCATGGAGGTGGAATATGGTCCGCACGCAACAACGCAGTCCGTCCTTGCACGTAGAACCTTCGCGCATCCTCGCCTACAGCACCGCGTTGGCCCTGCACGCGTTTGCCCTTGGCTTGTTGTTGATTCCGCTGTCGCAGGTGCCCATCCAAAGGGAAGCTGCGCGTGAGCGCTGGCAGGTCCCCGACGTCAAACCCATCATCCCCAACCCGCCCCTACCGCCGGTCGATGTAGCGGTGACCCGCACGCCGTCGCCACCGCGGCAACCTGCGCTGGCAGCGCCGGTGGACAACGCACCGATGCCGATCTTCGCCACCGAGGCTGTCATCACTGCGCCGGTGGATGTAGCACCGGCGATCGACAACAGCCCTTCCATCGATCCAATCGGCGCATCCACACCACTGCAAGGCGTGCAACTGCGTTACCTCAATGCTCCAGCACCTGGCTATCCGCGTGATGCACTGATCGCCGGTGCACAGGGCACGGTGACGCTGCGGGTCCTGGTGGATGTGGATGGCTCGCCGCTGGAAGTCAGCATCGAACGCAGCAGCGGCAACCGCAGTCTGGACAACGCCGCCCGCAGCCAGGTGCTGCGTCGCTGGAAGTTCCAGCCCGCTACCGACGGCGGCCGTCCGGTACAGGCCTATGGCCTGATCCCGGTTGATTTCAAGCTTGGCTGAACAGGGCACATACCCTCTTACGGCAGCGTTTTCTAAACGCTGCCGTAAGAACCGCAGATCCGCCTGTGGCCATTAACGGTTATTTCACTACCTCGTCACCCATGGAAAACCTAGATTCGCGGCCGTCGATGTTCTTTGGCCGCGTATTGGCGGCCTTCTAGCCGCTGTTCCCTGGAGAGAGACCGTGAAACATCTGACCTACCCGCGCAGCAACCGTCTTAGCGACGCAATCACCGGCAACCTCACCCGCTTGCTTCTCGTTCCACTGACTTTGGCAGCGGGCGCACCGCTGGCCATGGCGCAGGAACAACAGGCCACCAACCTGGACCGGGTCACTGTCACCGGCTCCAACATCCCACGCGCAACCACCGAAACCGCCTCGCCGGTACAGGTCATCACCCGGCAGGAAATCGACCGCACTGGCAAGGCCACCATCGCCGAATACCTGCAGACGCTGACCAGCGACGGCGCCGGCTCCATCCCCAAGAGCTTCGGCACCGGTTTTGCCGGCGGCGGCTCCGGCATTTCTCTACGCGGCCTCGGTGCAGCTTCAACCCTGGTCCTGCTCAACGGTCGGCGCATGGCGCCTTACGGTCTGGCCGATGACGGCCAGAAGGTGTTCACCGACTTGAGCGTCATCCCGATGGATGCGGTCGAGCGCGTGGAAGTACTGAAGGATGGTGCCTCGGCCATCTACGGTTCCGACGCCATCGCCGGCGTAGTCAACATCATCCTGCGCCGCGACTTCACCGGCGCCATGCTCAAGGCCTCCTACGGCACTTCTGGCGACAGTGATGGCAACGCGCGCAAGGCATCACTGACCGCCGGCGTGGGCGACCTGGATACCGATGGCTTCAACGCCTTCGTCAGCATCGACCTCAGCAAGACCGACGACATCCGCATCTCCGACCGCCGCAACCGCAAGTGGATCGGCAATGGCGACCTGAGCCCGTATGGTTTTGATCGTGTTGCTGGTGGCCAGTTCTTCCCGCTCAACGGCGCCATCACCTCCAACGGTACCGTCGCCGGCAATTCGCCAGTCGGCAGCATCCGCGACCCGGCAACCGGCCTCTATCAGTCATTACCTGGCTGCTCGCAGTTCTCCAGTATCAGCCCCGCCGATGCCGGCGGTGGTTGCCTGTGGCAGACCCAGGACTTCCGCAGCCTGAGCCCGAGCGAAGAGTTCGGCAACCTGTTCGCACGCGGCACCTTCGTGCTGTCTGACAACTTCGAGATGTACGGCGAATTCGGCTACTCGAAGAAGAAGAACGTGTTCTACAACACCCCCAGTGGCGTGTCCGGCTCCTGGGGCTACCCGGGTGGCCCGGTCAATGCCAGCAGCGGCCCCGGCGCCACGGTGCTGGGCGCTGACCACCCCGACAACCCCTTGGGCGTCGACGCGCGCCTGCGCTACGCCGCCTTTGATGTTGGCCCGCGCGTCACCACCAACACCAACGAGTTCACCCGCTTCCTGGTTGGCGTGAAGGGCACTGCTGCTGACTGGGATATCGATACCGCCTACCTGCACTCTGCAACCCAGCTGGTCAACGAGCGCAAAGGTTTCCTGCGTTACAGCCATGTCCGCACCGCGCTGACCGACCCGAACAGTCCAGTGGGCTGGTGGCGTATCGGCGCCAACGCCGGACAGAACTCGCAGGCGCTTTACGACTACATTTCGCCAACCATCCACGCCAACGCCTCCACCACGCTGGACATGATCGACTTCAAAGCATCACGCAGTCTCGCCGACCTGGCCGGCGGTCCGCTGGGCTTTGCAATCGGCGCCGAGTACCGTCGCCAGAAAGCCAACCTCGACCCACAGACCTACACCGATCTGGGCGACATCATCGGCCTCGGCTATTCGGCCTACAAGGGCACCCAGGAAGTTGGCGTGCTGTATACGGAAATGGTCGCGCCGGTACTGGACTCGCTGGAGCTGTCCGGCGCCCTGCGCGTGGACAAGTACAAGGACGGCGAAACCGCCACCACGCCGAAAGTTGGTTTGAAATGGACACCTGCGGAATGGATCGCCCTGCGTGCTACCTATGCCGAAGGCTTCCGTGCGCCCGGCCCGGCTGAAGCCGGTGACGGCGGCCTGGCCGCCTTCAGCACAGCGCGCGATCCGGTACGCTGCCCGGGCGGCACCCCTGCACCAGGCGCCACCGCGGCGGATTGCGCGGTCAGCCTCGCCATCATCACCTCGGCCAATCCCGACTTGAAGCCGGAGAAGTCCAAGAGCTATACCGTCGGCCTGGTACTGGACCCCACCTCCAGCACGACGATGACCTTCGACGCCTGGCAGATCAAACGCACCAACGAGATCAACCAGGGCGATACCGATCTGGCCTTGGCTGCCGGCCGTGGCATCCGCTCGGACAACGACCTGCCCGGCATCCCCAACAGTGGCAGCCTGCTTGCGGTCAGCGTCGACTACATCAACTCCGCCTCCACCACCATCCGCGGTTTTGACTTCGACATCCGCCAGCGGGTGGCACTGGGCAACTACGGCAAGCTGCTGATGGACCTGCAGTGGACCCGGATCAACTCGTTCGAGCGCGATGACGGCACCGGCACCGTATACCAGTACGCCGGCACGCACGGCAATTGCGATGTCACCAACTGCATCGGCACGCCCAAGGACCGTCTCAACTTCGGCCTGACCTGGGACATGGATCGCTTCAGCATCAGCAGCATCGCCAACTACATCGGCAGCATGGACAACGTCGCCTTCGAAGGTGACAGCTGTGCCAATCACTATGTCGATGGCTCCGATGCACCACGCGGTTGCGAACTGCGTTCGTTCTACACCATCGACCTGTCCGGTCGCTGGCGCGCCACCGATGCGTTCGAGATCTTCGGTTCGGTACAGAACCTCACTGACCGCATCGCACCGCTGGATCCGCTGACCTACGGCGCAGTCAACTACAACCCGCTGCATTACAGCGGTGCGGTTGGCCGTTACTACACCATTGGCGCCAAGTACACGTTCAAGTGACGCACCCGCCCCGGCGCGATCCGCGCCGGGGCGGCTTGAATGACAGAAAAAAAACCCGCATCTCGCGATGCGGGTTTTTTGTAAAACTTGGCGCCCGAAGTTGGACTCGAACCAACGACCCCCTGATTAACAGTCAAGTGCTCTAACCGGCTGAGCTATTCGGGCGGGGAGGCGCATTCTATACGTTAATTACGCGCGATGGTAGGGGTGATTGGCCAACATCGCTGCTGCGCGATACAACTGCTCTGCTACAACCAGCCGAACCAGCATATGTGGCAAGGTCAGCGGGCCTATCGACCACTTCTCATCCGCCACTGCGGATACTTCCGCCGCGTGCCCTTCCGGGCCACCAATCAGGAAGGCAAGATCGCGCCCCTGCGTGCGCCAGTGCTCCAAGCGCTGCGCCAGTTGCTCGGAGCTGAGCTGCCGGCCCGGCACGTCCAAAGCGACCACATAGGGATTTTTGGGAAGCGCGGCCAATACCCGCTTGCCCTCGTCCTCGATCGCGCGTTTGGGATCACGGCCCTTGCCGCGCAGGCCCGGTTCAATCTCAACCAACTCCAGCGGCAACCAATGCGACAGCCGCTTCTGGTACTCGGCAAACCCCTGCGCAACCCACGACGGCGCGCGTTCGCCGGTGGCGATCAATCTGGCTTTCATGCGCGGCCTCCTCTCAACCTGCACAAACAAAGACGGCGCCCTGCGGCGCCGTCACAGAAGCTGCGGCCTTCAGGCTCAGCCAGCATCCTGCTCGTCTTCGCCGTCGTCGTCATAGGCGGAGCGCGGCTGATCGCCTACGGTCCACAGACGCTCAAGCGCATACAGCTCGCGCACGCGCGGCAGCATGACGTGGACGATGACGTCGCCCAGGTCGACCAGAACCCACTCGGCTTCGCGCTCACCTTCAACACCCAGCGGCATCACGCCCAGGTTCTTGGCGAAACGCACCACTTCCTCACCGATGGACTTTACGTGACGGGTAGAGGTGCCGGAGACCACCACCATGTAGTCAGCCACGCTGGACTTGCCACGGACATCGAGCTCGACGGCATCCCGGGCCTTGATCTCCTCAAGGGCGGAGTGGACGGACGCCAGCAGGGCCGGGACGGAGGGTGCCGGGCTGGGCATTTGGGTCTTGATGACTTGGGCTTCGGTGGTCAAAGCAGCAGAACTCGATGAATTAAGGGGACGATTATAGAGAACATGGCCGCTGCCGGCATTCACGCCCGCGCAGCACTGCCATACAGGCCATGCGCAAGGATGTACCTGGCCACCGCCGAAGGCAACAAATCACGCCATTGGCCGCCGTTGGCGATGGCCTCACGCACCTCGGTCGCGGACTCGGCATGCAGCGGCTGGTGCAGCCGCCAGACCCGTCCAGCCGGGCTGGTGACCAGAGCCTCGGCCGAACTGGCCCACGCCCCTTGCAGGCGTTGCACCAGTTCTGCTGGCAGATCGCCATCCAGACCGCTGCCCGGTCGTTCAGCAACCACGATATGCGCCAGATCGAGCAGATGCTCCCATTCATGCCAGCTCGGCAGGCCGAGCAGGCTATCCGCGCCCATAAGCATCGCCAGTGGTCGTTGCGGGCCGATCTGGGCGCGGATGTCACGCAATGTGTCCACTGTCCACGATGGCACCCCGGGCTTGCGCTCAGCGCGTTGCAGTTCGCGGGTATCCACCAGCAGGTTGGGCTCGCCAGCTACCGCCAGCGCCAGCATGTGCGCACGCTGGGCGGCATCGGCACCGGGCGGCGCACGGTGCGGCGGGTCGGCGGCCGGCATCAGGTGCACCGGCACCTGCAGTTCGGCTGCAGCGCAGCGGGCGATGGCCAGATGGCCGTTGTGAACCGGATCGAAGGTGCCGCCATACAGCAGCCACAGGCCGTCGCCTGCGGCAGCGCCTGCCGGCGACAGCCCAGTAGCAGTCATTCAGCGCACGCCACGGACGAGCAGGCGCACCGCACGGGCTTCGGCCAGCGCAACCAGCAGACGCTCCAAGGCAAGCCACGGATCACCTTCGGCCCGCCCCTTGGCCATCCGATCGACCTGCGAGGCCTCGGCGACAAAACGCTCCCAGCGGCGTGGGTCGGGGTGACGCTGCAGGGCCCGCTTGAACGGCGCCTGGCGCGACTCCCAGATCCCCTTGGATTTCATTTCCGCGGCCAGATTGCCGCCACTGGCCTGCACCCGAGCCAGCCCGGCGGTGATCAGCAATTCGCGGATCAGGATCGGCATCAGCGCGGCAACCGCCTCGCCCTCGGCGCGCAAGCCCGCCACCATTCGCAACACGGCTGGTGCCTGCCCGGAAAATGCCGCCTCACTCAGCCTGAAGACGTCGTAGCGCGCGGCATCTGCTACCAGTGACTCCATTTTGGCGACATCCAGCGGCTGGCCATCGGCCAGCAACGCCAGCTTGTCGATCTCCTGGGCGGCCGCCAGCAGATTGCCTTCAACTCGCTCGCTCAAGCGCTGCACGGCGCCCGGGTCAGCGCGCAAACCCTTGCTGCGCAAGCGCCGTTCGATCCAGTCAGCCAACTCATGCGGCTTGATCGCCCAAGCCACCGACAGCACGCCAACTTTGTTGACGGCCTCGGCCCACTTGCCCTGGTGCGCTTTGCTCCATTCGCCAGCGGTGATCAGCAGCACCACATCTGGCGCCGGCCGCGCGCAGAAATCGCTGATGACCTCGGCGCCCTCCTTGCCCGGCTTGCCGTTGGGCAGGCGTACTTCGACCAGACGACGCGCGCTGAACAGGCTGGGCGCATTGAAACTGGAAGCCAACTGCCCCCAATCAAAATCGCGACCATCAGCATCAAATACTTCGCGTTCGCCAATGCCATCGGCGCGCGCCTTGGCACGCACCGCATCGGCAGCTTCAATCACCCGCAACAGTTCCGGGCCGGCGATCAGGTACACCGGCGCCAACGCTTGAGAGCCTATCTGGCTGGCCAGTTGTTCCGGTCGCAGCTCCATTGTTCAGCCCCTATGCGTCTGCGTAGCGCCCGAATGCGCCAACTCAGTGCACCTCACCCGTTGTGCCCTCCGCTGGCTTGGGAGCCTGCAGGGTTTTTTCGACATCGGCACGGACCACGCTGTCGATACGGCGCAGGATCGAGGCCGACATTTCGCGGCGCAGCTCATCGGCAAGGATTTCGCGCTCGGTGGTGGTACCGGTGACATCCCGCGGCGGCGATACATAATCGCGCGACAATTCCACCGCCTGCTCCGGCACGATCACGCTGCCGTCCGGGCGCAGGAACGAGAACACCACCGCGTAACGCAGGCTGTACTCCTGGGCACGGCCTTGGCCGTCGATGGCGATGGGCAGGTCACCCCAGCGCTCGGAGCGGATCTGCAGACGGGCAACCCCAGGCGTCTTGCCAGCAACAGCGAGCGTGTCGCCGTCTTCCACCAACGTGGCGCCAGAGGAGCGCAGGCCACGGTTGAGGAACTTGACCAGCTCGCTGTAACGCACCGCTGAAACCACCTGCACCGCCGGCATATCGGCAGGCAGCGCGAGCTTGTTACGCAGATGGAAGCCGCAACCGGTGAGGGTGGCAGCGAGAATCAGGGCAGTCAGGTATCGAGTCATGCACACAGTCTGGAGGAGCCGGCCGGGAGCGGCAACAGGCAGCAAGCCTGCCTGATGCCGCGTGAACTGCACTTGAGATACCCGTTGCGGCTTACGCCGCAACGATATTGACAATCTTGCCCGGCACGATGATGACCTTGCGGATCGTCAGCCCGACCAGGAACTTGGCCGTGTTCGGCTCGTCCTTGGCCAGGGTTTCGATCTGCTCGCGCGAGGTATCGGCGGCCACATCAATGGTGCCGCGCAGCTTGCCGTTGACCTGCACCGCCAGGGTCAGCGAATCCTTGACCAGCGCAGCCGTGTCCACCTGCGGGAACGCCTGGTCTTCGAGCAGGGTCTGCGCGTGGCCCAGCAGCTGCCACATCGCATGACAGGCGTGCGGGGTGATCGGGTTCAACAGCAGTACCGCCGACTGCAAGGCTTCCTGCCGGACCGCACGGCCCTGCTCGCTGGCATCGTCGAACTTGGCCAGGGTGTTGAGCAGCTCCATCACCGCGGCGATGGCGGTATTGAAGGCGTGGCGGCGACCGTAGTCATCACTGACCTTGCTGATGGTTTCGTGGGTCTTGCGGCGAATCGCCTTCTGCTCGGCGCTCAGTGCAGCAACGTCCAGCGCCGGCGCAATGCCGTCGGCGGTGTGCTTGTGCACCATCGCCCACAGCCGGCGCAGGAAACGCGCCATGCCGTCGACACCGGCTTCGTTCCATTCCAGCGACTGTTCCGGCGGCGCGGCGAACATCGAGAACAGGCGCACGGTGTCAGCGCCGTACTTGGCCACCATGGTCTGCGGATCGACGCCGTTGTTCTTGGACTTGGACATCTTCTCGACGCCACCGATCACTACCGGCTGGCCGTCTTCGCGCAGGGTTGCGCCGGTGATGCGGCCGCGCTCGTCGCGCACCGTGTCCACGTCGGCCGGGTTGAACCAATCCTTGGAACCGTCGCTGTTCTGGCGGTAGAAGGTTTCGGCAATGACCATGCCCTGGCACAGCAGGTTCTGTGCCGGCTCGTTGCTGTCCACCATGCGCGCATCGCGCATCAGCTTGTGGAAGAAACGGAAATACATCAGGTGCAGGATGGCGTGCTCGATGCCACCGATGTACTGGTCGACCGGCAGCCAGTAGTTGCCACGCTTGTCCACCGCCTCGCGGGCACCCGGCGAGGTATAGCGGGCGTAGTACCAGCTCGACTCCATGAAGGTGTCGAAGGTATCGGTTTCGCGCTCGGCCGCGCCGCCGCAATCCGGGCAGGTGGTCTTGCGCCATTCCAGGTCGGCCTTGATCGGCGAACCGGTGCCGTTGAGCGTCACGTCTTCCGGCAGGATCACCGGCAGCTGGTCTTCCGGCACCGGCACCGCGCCGCACTTGTCGCAGTAGATCACCGGGATCGGGCAACCCCAATAACGCTGGCGGCTCACGCCCCAGTCGCGCAGGCGGTAATTGACCCGGCGCTGGCCCTGGGCCTTGCGCTCGAAACGCTCGGCCAGTGCCTCGAACGCGCCCTGGAAATCCAGGCCGTCGAATTCGGCGGAATTGACCAGCTCGGTCTCGCGGCTCTTGTCGCCGTACCAGTCCTGCCAACGGCTGTCGTCGTAGCTGCGTTCGTCGTCGTTCTTCGGCGACTTCAGCGCGATGACCTGCTTCTTGGCCAGGTTGTACTTGGTAGCGAACTCGAAATCGCGCTGATCGTGGCCCGGCACGGCCATGACTGCGCCGGTGCCGTAGCCCATCAACACGAAGTTGGCGACCCAGATCGGCACCTGCTCGCCGCTGACCGGATGGATGGCCTTCAGGCCAGTGTCCATGCCGCGCTTTTCCTGGGTTTCCAGTTCAGCCTCGGAGACACCGCCCTGCTTCAGCTCGGCCAGCATGGCGGCCAGCTGCGGGTTGTTCTTTGCCGCGTGCATGGCCAGCGGGTGTTCGCCGGCAATGGAGACGAAGCTCACGCCCATCACCGTGTCCGGGCGGGTGGTGAACACACGCAGCGGGTCCAGTGCAGCGCCATCCACGTCACGCACGTCAAACTGGATTTCCAGGCCTTCGGAGCGGCCGATCCAGTTGCGCTGCATGGTCTTGACCGACTCCGGCCAGCCCGGCAGTTCGTCCAGGCCGTCCAGCAATTCCTGGGCGTAATCGGTGATGCGCAGGAACCACTGCGGGATCTCACGCTTCTCGACCAGTGCGCCGGAACGCCAACCGCGGCCGTCGATGACCTGTTCATTGGCCAGCACGGTGTTATCGACCGGATCCCAGTTCACCACCGAGTTGCGGCGATAGGCAAGGCCCTTGCGCATCAGGCGGGTGAACATGCGCTGCTCGTGGACGTAGTAGTCCGGCGTGCAGGTAGCGAATTCGCGCGACCAGTCGATCGCATAGCCCAGCGACTTGAGCTGGCTGCGCATGTGGCCGATGTTGGCGTAGGTCCATTTGGCCGGCGCGGTCTTGTTCTTGATCGCAGCGTTTTCGGCCGGAAGACCGAACGCATCCCAGCCCATCGGCTGCAGCACGTTATGGCCGGTCATGCGCTTGTAGCGGCTGATGACGTCGCCAATGGTGTAGTTGCGCACATGGCCCATGTGCAGCGCACCGGACGGGTACGGAAGCATCGACAAGCAGTAGAACTTGGGCTTGTCCGAGGTTTCGTTCACCTCGAATGCTTTCTCGGCCTCCCAGAATTTCTGGGCGGCGGCTTCAACCTGCTGGGGATCGTAGATATTCGGTTCGACGCTGGACATGTCAACGCTGGGCAACGGCAAAGCGGCAAAGGGTACCGCAGTGCATCATTGCACTCCAATCGGGGCGCAGCCCAGCATCAAGCAACAACCGCAGGTCATTGAAATATAGGGCTTTTAAAAAACCACCGGTTTTCCAAGCCAGCGCCAGGCGCGATGCTTGCGCGTACCCTGCCCCACCCGCGTGCTGATTGTGCCGCGCCACTCAGCTGCGCGGCGGCGCCAGCCGGGCCGCACCCAACAGCCATACCAGCCACCCCAGGAACGCCAAACGCTGCGCCATGGCCACCGGCATGGCAATCTCGAACAGGAAGGCACTGCACACAGCCCAAAGCGCGCAGACCAGGGTCAGTGTCGACAAAGACCGCCAGCCACTGGCCTTGCCCGCCCCAAAGCGCAGGGCCATGGCGGCGGCAGTGAAGGCCAGCAGCCACAGCAACCAGGCGCTGGCGTGGAACTGGCTGGCGCGGTTCTCAATATCCTCCAGGTCCAGCGGAAACAGCCCCATCGCGACAAAGGCGATGGCGGCCAGCAGCAGCATCTGCCCCCCTACCCGCAGCGGACGCGGCGCGCTGGTCGACATGCGCAGGATCAGGTCCAGCATCGCAATCGCCGCCAGCAGGCCCGCCATTACGAAGCCCAACAGACTGAAGGCGGTGCCACCGGGGACACCGCGCGCACCCAGCAAGGACACCGGATGGAGCATCTGATCGTAACCGCGCAGCTGTGCGCCGAAACCCGCCACTGCGGCAATGAACACCAACGCTGCCAGAGGACCGGCCCAAGCCATTAATTTTTTCCACATCAACACAGCACACCTTGTCCCGCTCTGGCCGGGGCACAGCTGCCACGACTACCGGCCGCCATTGTGAGGGCTGCGACCGACAATGACATCGGTCGCCCACCTCGAAAGCTACGACTCAACCACCGTTGACGACAATTTCGACCCGCCGGTTCGGCGCCAGGCAATCCAGCAGTGCGGCGCCAGCGGCGTCATCACATTGCACCAGCGGCGCGCTGTTACCGCGCCCCTCGGCATGGATGGCGCCAGCGGGAATGCCTTGCTGCACCAGATAGCTGCGCACACTCTGTGCACGCCGCTGCGACAATTCCATGTTGTAGGCGTCACTGCCGATGCGATCGGTGTAGCCAATGATGTTCAGCGTCTCCGCCGCGGTGCTGCCACGGAGTTCCTGCACGAACTCATCCAGCTTTGCCCGACCGGCGGCAGACAGATTGGCGCTGTCAAAAGCGAACAAAGCGTCAGCCGACAACCGCAGCGGTGCCACCACCGGTGGCGGTGGCGGCGGCGCTGGCGCAACAGGGGCAGGTGGCGGTTCCAGCAAGGCGGCGCAACTGCCCGGCTTCCATCCCTGCCCGGCGGCTACCCCTTTGGAGTCGAACCTGACCTGGAACTGGCATTGGATCGGCTCAGCCCCAACCGAGCGGCGGAAATTGAATACATAGTTCCACTCACGCACACCCCACAAACCCTCGTTGAACTGTGGCGTACCCAGCAACTCCTGGATCTGACGCTTGTTCATGCCTGGCGCGTACTGGCGCAGGTTGTCCAGATTCACGTAGGTGCCGCCTGCGGGATAGGCGTGAGCCGGGTCCGGAAACTCCTCTCGCACCTGGCCTTTGCCACAGGCGGTGAGCGTTGCCAGCAAGACAAGTACGGTCCATTTCCTGTTCATAGCGTCCTCGATGCGTAGCCAGGGTTATCTGCTTGCAGTTAGCCGTTTGCAGTGCTCACCACTGGAAACCGGCACCCACGGTCACCCCGCCATCGCCGCGGGTATTGGCCGAGCCACTGAGCTTGTAGATCCAGCGGCCACCATCGGTGACACCTGACACACCCACCGCCATGCTCGACTCGCCGTGGAAGGTACTGGCCGCCATCGACGCCATGCGCCTGCCCGCTTCTGTTGGTTGCGGCAGCCCAGCCATCGCCATTGCCGAGGCAACACCGGCAGAGGCCCGGTCATCAATACGTTTGATATCGCGGGTGACATCGTTGAAACGTTGATCGGTGTAATTCTTCGACCAGTCCATGACCTCCCCCATGCCCTTGTTGAGTTGCGCGACATTGACGGCATCAGTAGGCGCTACACCGGTACCCACGTTGTGGATGACAGTGCTGGTGCCAGGGCGCCCCATTGTCACGCTGGCGTAGTTGGTGCTGCCGTCGGTGTTCTGGTCATAGCGCACCGTACCCTGCTGCGAGGCCTGCAACTGGCGCACGTTCACCGCATCGGTAGCCGCGGTGCCATCGCCTACGTTGGTTATCTGCCGCTCGGCACCCGCGGCACCGACCGACACGGTGTTGGCCCGCGTGGCCACCGAGCCAGCACCCAGCGCCACGCTGCCGGCTGCAGATGCGTTGGCGCCGTTACCGATCGCCACTGCTTGGTTGCCACTGGCCTTGGCTTGCGGGCCAGCAGCCACGCTGTCCTGCCCGGTAGCCGAGGCCGCCGCCTTGGTTGAGTTGACCGCAAAGTACTGGTTCCCGGCGCCGCCGTTCTGGATGTTGTCGATGCGATTGTTGACGTTGACGATGGAGCCATCCATCGCAGCCAGAGCGTCGGTGACATTGCCCAGCGTTTGCTGGCTGCCAACACCGTTGCTGTTGATTGAGGTCACGGTGAAGCTGGCGGCGCTCCACTGCCCGGTGCTGCTGTTGTATTGCATCGTGCCGCCTATCGCCGAGGCCACTGCCTCGTTGGTAGCCGCCAGCTGCCCACCATTGATCGCATCCAGGCTGCCACTGGTGACACTGCCAGCAGCCACGTTGCCCAAGGCAACCGCTGCACCGCTGCCATCGCCGGTCAAACGTACCGCGTTGGTCGGGTTACCGGCACCGTCGGCGATGTATTTAACCGCCAAGGGATCGCTGCTGCCCGGGACATTGCCCGGCAACAGATTGCGCAGGTTGAGCAGCGAATCGCTGATGGAGCTGAACGCGCTGCCGATGTTTGCGTACGACTGCAGCGAAGCCGCTCCCAGCACCCCGATGCTGTTGATCTGGTAACTCGGCGCACCCAGCACACCACCATTGAAGCTCGTGCCTCCACCCAGGTACGTCGCCATCGAGCTGCCCAGCCCAAACAGCTGGCCACCGTTGACCGCCTCCATGCTGCCCGCCGCAACCGCTCCGGCCGCGAGATTTGCCAGCACCGTACCACTGACCGCCTGACCGCTGCCCAGCGTTACCTTGCCGTAGTTGACGACACCATTGACGTCTTCGTCGTAGACCACTGCGGCCAGGCCCAGATCATCAATCTGATCCAATGCGCCACGCAGCTGCTTGACGTTCACCGCATCGGTGTCCTGGCTACCGGCGGCGACATGGGTGATCTGGCGCTCACGCCCCGCCGAACCCACGGCTACTTCACCGATGGAGGTCTGCGTAGCGGTCAAACCGAACGCGGTGTAGTTGTCCTGACCACCACGCGCGGCATTGGACTTGAAGCCCAGCGCCACGCTGTTGGCCTTGTCCGAAGTAGCACCAGCACCAAGCAGGGTCTGCGCGTTTGCTGTGCCCTTGGCGCTGTCGCCAACCACCACCGAATGACCCAGGCGCGCATCGTAGTCGGCAGTCGGGACACCGGTCTTGCCGCCTGCGGCATCGATGAACACCTGGTCCGCCGTCTGCGTTGCCAGCCGATGCTCGGCATTGCTGCCGATCACCACTTCCTTGGAGCCGTTGGCGAAGGCACCATCACCGATCAGCACCTGGTAATCCTGCGCTGCAGGCACTGCCCAGCATTTGGCAGTCACCGCACCCAACACGTTGAGGCAATCCGAGGCCCAGCCGGGCGCGCCGTCAGGCAACACCAGGCCAAGCAGCCCACCCGGATCGCCGTTATTGATGTTGGTGATGTAGCTGTCGGAGGTGACCCCTCCGATCAACGTCAAATGCGAGTTGCCGCCGGTGGTCAAACCACCAAGCCCGTCCAGCAGGCTGCCTACCGGACTCAGGTTCACCACCGGCAAACCCAGCACCGATACCTCGGAATAGGTCTGCATCACGTTGGTGCTGTTGACCTTCAGGCTGCCGCTATTGATATAGCCATTGCCCCCGAGGATGGAGGTAAGCGGTGAATCCACTAATTGGTTCACCGAGCCGACCAGACCTCCATTGCCGACGATCAGGCCCGATGGCCCGGAAGCCGGTGCCGGCGGCGGTGCAGCGGGCACCACCGGATTGCCGGTGAGGCCGCCAACAACGTTCGACAACCCGCCGGTCACACCACCGATCACGCCACTCAGTGCGCCGGTCACACCGCTCACACCCGATCCGGAGCCGGCGATGCCGCCCAGCGTATTACCGGTTGCACCCAGCAACGTGGACGCGGTGTTGTCGACCGTTTCCAACAGGTTCTGCACCGTGCCAGTCACGTCGCCGTTGGCCAGCGCGCCGGTCGTGTCCTGCAGACCGCCGGTCAGCGTGCCTACCGTATCGGTGACACCTGTGCCCAGCGTGTTCGAGCCGGTCACGCCGCCAACTACCGCACCGAGAAGATCACCGACGCCGTCCAGCACCGGCGCAGCGCCATCAACCACGCCGTTCGCAACACCACCCAGACCCGTACCCGCGATCAGCCCGCCGGTCAGTTCTTCTACGGCGTCCACCGTGCCGGTCACGGCACCATGCACCGGATTGCCCCCTTGCCCTGCGCCTGGCAGCAACAGGTCACCCACACCAGCAACGCCGCTGCCCAGCTGACCGGTAACCGAAGTCACCGTGGTACCGACGTGTGAAGTGACCGTGTCCACCGCAGCGACGGGCTGGCCTGCCAGCACCTCGCCAGCCACTTCCTTGACCGCACCCACCGTCGAAGCCAGCGCGCCCTGCAACGGGCTTCCGCCCTGCTGGCCCGGCAGCAGTCCGCCGAGCAAGTCTTCAACGCCGCTGCCCAGATGCTGGCCAAGCGGCGTCAACGTCGCTCCCACATGCGAAGTAAGCGTTTCGACCGCAGCCACGGGCTGGCCAGTCAGCAGCTCACCAGTTACTTCCTTGACCGCACCAACCGTTGAACCCAGCGTGCCCTGCAACGGGCTTCCAGCCTGTTGGCCCGGCAACAGCCCGGCGACCACGGCTTCGACGCCACTGCCCAGATGCTGGCCTAGCGGAGTCAGCGTCGTTTCCACATGCGAGGTGAGCGTTCCCACTGCAGCCACGGGCTGGCCGGTCAGCACCTCGCCGGTGAGCTCTTTGACCGCACCAGCAGTTGAAAGCAATGTCCCGTGCAGCGGACTTCCGCCCTCCTCCTTGCCCGGCAGCAGCACCGCGGCGATGCCTTGCAGTCCTGCACCGGCCGCTGTCAGCGGGCCGACCGTTGCAGTTACCGCAGCATTGGCCGAAGCCGACAGCGGCTTCACTGCGAGCGCAGCATCAGTTACGACAGACAACGCTGCTGCAGGCGAGGTCGCTCCGCCATGCGGGTGCAACTTCGGTAGCGCAGCACGCACACCCGCTTGTGCGCGTATCGCGGCTGGCGCAGTGGCAGCGCGCGGTTTGACCGCAACCGCCGCCGACGCGTCCACCTGCAGCAACGCTGGCAATGTCAAAGAGGCATTGAGCCCAGCACCAGCGCCGACTGTCGGCAGACTGGTGGCGACAATCTGCTGCGCGTCGGTGTTGCTGTATTTGGCGATAAGGTCCTGCAGGTCGCTCAGCTTTGCGTCGGTTGCCGACGCTGGCCCGGCAAGGGCCAGCGCAATGGCGCTACCCAAGCCAGCCAAGCTCCACGACATCGACGGCAACAGCCTTGCCGGACCCGAACGTTTCCCCTGTGCGCTGGCCAGTTCGGAACCTACGACGAAGGCATTGAGTGTGCGGTTCCAGACCAAACGGTAAATGCGGTTCATGTGGCGCCTCCGGTTCGACCCATCCGGGCGCGGACAGGTCTTGGTTCGTGAGGCCAGTACAGCGCTTGTGCACGCGATGGTTTGCCCACATCCGGCACATCCATAAGGCAATTTGGCAAAGCGATACCCGTTAGCGGCACGCCAATGCACGTATTCGGCAACTGCAACGATTAAGTGACGGGCATCACACAGCCGCTTTACCCAGCTCAGGCAGGCGAGTAAGTGCCGCGCATCAAGGTCTCGCTCGGCAATTCACCAAACACCTTGCGGTAGCTGTCGGCAAAACGCGACAAATCCCACAAGCCGCAGCTCAGCGCGATTGACTTGACCGACTTGCGGCCGGCATCCGCACTGGACAAGCTGCGGCAGGCCTCACACAGGCGCAGCATCGACAGATAGCGCACCGGGGAAATCCCTACCAGTTCCTCAAAGGCATAGCGCAGCGCCCGCTCGCTGACGCCTGCGGCGTCGCACAGCTCATGCATGTAGATATGGCGCCGCAGATTGGCGTACATCATGTCTTCGGCGCGGCGAAAAATCAGATAACGAGCGCGTCGGCTGCGATTGCAGCCAGCGCGCTCGGGCGCGCCATTGCTAACCACTTCCTTGACGTGTGCATCGAGCATGGCGTCTATCTCGTCGCCGCCGACTTCACCTTGGTGGATGCGTTCGTGCAAGCCCTGGTAGTAGGCCTGCAGCGGAATATGCGGGCGGTTGCTCAACACTGGTACGCCAGCCGCCTCTTCAAGGAGGCCACCTAGACGCTGCGCTGCCGCACGTTCCTGGAAGCGTTTGAGCGGGACCAGCACAAAGGTCATCCGACTACCAGCGCCCAAGGCAAATTCGGTAACACCCTCAGGCATCACCGATACGATGTTTCCTGATGCCAGTGGCACGCCATGGCACCAACTACTTTCCGAGTCCACCGTCTGCAGGCATCCCAACAGGCACCAATCCAGCGGCAGCATGAAGCGCCCACGTGTACGCGCGCCGACCTCGAAGGTGCACAACAACGCTTGGTCGTGAACAAACGAGGTGATCGATGCCGTAGGTGGCTGATCATCAAGCAAAACCAATTCAACGTGGCACACGCGAAGCGTGCCGCTCAGCGACGCAAGATCAAATGAGCGCAAACCGTTTCCGCCGACTACCGCATCCATGTGAACGCCTTTGCGCCCCCTGAAGTGGGAACGCGCTCCAGAAGCCCGACCATCCATTGCAGGAAAACCAGAAAAACCTGCAATCCCCTGCCGCACAGCCTGAAACTCGCATTACGGAACCGCAATGACAGACCGTTTCAATACGGTCTGCGCCTTGGATACTGACAAAAAAAACAAGCCTTCACGCTGGCTCCGCCACTAACTATTCGCGAAGTCCATCACATATATGAAAAACAATTCATTCTTGCCGAATTTGCGCATCCGTGAGCGGTACCGATTGCAATGATGCTTCCGGGCATGCGCTGCATGCCGACAGGGGACAACGGAAGCAAAGGTAGGGAACTGCCGGCACACCCGGCAACCTGAGCGACCGTCGGCACACTCTTGCCGGTGTCATGCGCATCCCAATGACCTCAATCGGGCAGCAATGCCCATCGCCCGGCTTTCTGTCGGTGCAACACCGACACCGGGTCATCAGGGAGAACATCATGAACGCACAGCTGCGCAGGTTTTTCCGGGAAGAAGACGGTGTGACCGCCCTTGAGTACGGGCTGCTGGCCGCCGTGGTGGCGGGCCTGATCATTTTCTTCGCACGTGATGGTCTGAAAGCCGTATTCCAGACCGTCCTCGACAAACTCACCGAACTGGTTGGCGGCGCCGACACCGGTACCACCTGAGCAAAGGCTACTGCCATGAGCATCGCCTATCTGACTGCAATGCTGCTCGGCGCCCACGTCGCCATCAGCGACTTGGTCGCCAGGCGGGTCTCCAACCGGGTATTGCTGGCTGTACTTGTGTGTGTGGCGGCGATGCAGCTGTTGCAGATTGGCAGCCCACCGTCGTTTGCCAGCTGCCTGCTCGGTGGTGTGATCGGGCTGGCGGCACTGCTGCCCTTCTATGCCATCGGCTGGATGGGCGCAGGCGATGTGAAGTTGTTTTCGGTGATCGGTTTTTTGCTGGGCAGCAATGCACTGCTACCGATCTGGATCATCGCCAGTTTGGCTGCCGGGGCGCATGCACTTGTCGCCATCACCTGGCCGAAAGCAGCCTACTGCACACCGCCTCGACTGCAACGGATGGTGCAGTCATGGCAAGGTTCCAGCCTGATGGTGGATTGGCAGATGGATCTGCGCTCGGCGCGCCGGGGTCGCCGCGGTATTCCTTATGCCGCGTACCTGGGGCTGGCGATGATCGTCATCGTGGTTGGTGGAGGTGGCCATGTCTAGGCAGAAATTCCCAACTCGGCGACGCATGCACGGCGTGGTGACCATCGAGTTCGCGTTGATGATGATGTTTGGCGTGCTGCCACTGTTGTTCATTACCTTCACCGGAGTGATGATTTTTGCCGCACAGCAGTCACTGGCGTTGGCCGCCGGTGAGGGGGCTCGCGCATCGTTGCGCTATGGAAATACCGCAGAACGACGTAGCAACGCCTGCGAGGCCGCCGCACGTTCGATGCAATGGTTGTTGAATTACTCAAAGAGCTCGGCCGCCTGCAGCAGCGCCAGTGCCGCGCCGATAGTCGTCTCTCAACCTTATGCGTGCGCTGCCGATAGCACTGTCAAGTGCATCAAGGTGACCACTTCGTACAACCATGACGCGCATCCCTTCATGCCGGGCACTGGCACGTTGATGGGCTGGACCATGGGCAAGTCATTGAGCAGTACCGCCGTTGTTCAACTGGATCTAGGCGACCGCTAAACGCGGACTCCAAGGGGGAGGAGCTTCAAGATGCCCAAGGCAATACGCATAGCTGCAATCCTGCTATTGGCCGTGGCCGCACTGCTGATGGTGCTGGCCTTCGGAATCGGCCGACGTGCAACGCCGACCACCGACGTCAGCAGCGCGACGCTACAGGCCAATCCATCCAAGCGGTTGATGGTGGTCGCCAGCAAGGATCTGCCCGCCGGGCAACCAATCACAGCTGCCGATCTCACCATCACCGAAATGGCCTTGCCACCAGCAAACGGCTACACCGACATCAGCGAAGTGGAAGGACGCACGCCGGCGAGGAGCATCGCTGCCGGCGCGATGATCACCAGCGAACAATTGCTACAAGGCATCGCCATTGGCATCAAACCTGGCGAACGCGCGGTAGCGGTGCCGGTTGATGAGCTTGCCGGGGTCAGCAACCGCGTCACGCCCGGCGATTACGTCGACGTATTCATGAGTCTGCAGGACCCATCCAGCCCTGGCAGCGGCCAGACCAATACCCAGGCACGACTGCTGCTCTCTCGCCTGCAAGTGTTGGGCTATGGCAACGCCGACGTAGGCCAAGCAAATAGCCGCGCCGACGAACAGAGCAACGAAGTTGGTTCTTCGTCACCGGAGCCAGGCAGCCGCGCCGAAACCATCGCATCACGCGATGGGCGTGCCAGCAGTTCAACAAGCTCGGATGCGGCACAGGCACGCAGCGCGATCCTGGCGGTTCCGGTGCAGGATGCAGGGCGTCTGTTGTTGGCTGCACATAGCGGCAAGTTGTTCCTGGCACTGCGCAATCCCGGCGACACTGGATTAGCGGACGAATCAATCTTTACAACGCCGGCAGCGGTGCTGGCGCTACGCGGGAATCTGGACGAAACAGCTGCGGAAGCCGCCGCGCGCCCAGAAAACCGCGCCTATGCCGGTATCGACCTGAACGCGCTGGCAGGCGGCAGCAGCCGCTCAACGCCCGCGGCAGCAACTGCTTCGGTCACGCCGCAACGGCGCCGCAGCGCACGACCGGCTGGCCGCCAAGGCATCGAGATCATCCGCGGCACGACCCCTTCCAATCAGCAGTCTTCGCCATGACCGGGGGAATCATCTTGCAACAGCGCTCTTCCATCACCGCGTCTGCGTTGCTCACCCTGGCGCTGTTGGGGGTGAGTGGCTTCATGCCACCGCTGACCCAGACCGCGCAAGCACAGGCAAGCAGCAACAGCGTCGTGCTTGAGCTCAA
Organism: Stenotrophomonas sp. STEN083; assembly: GCF_056759195.1. Classification (NCBI taxonomy): domain Bacteria; kingdom Pseudomonadati; phylum Pseudomonadota; class Gammaproteobacteria; order Lysobacterales; family Lysobacteraceae; genus Stenotrophomonas; species Stenotrophomonas sp. STEN083. Next base: position 47,771 of record NZ_JBRRCU010000017.1, read on the forward strand.
CGAGCAGCGTCCTTGGAACCTGCCTGCCGGGGTAGAGCGGATCGCCATCGCCGACCCCTCCATCGCCGACATCACCCGCATCGGTCGTAATAGCGAGGCCTTGCTGGTTGGCAAATCCGCCGGCAGCACCACCTTGCTTTTATGGCTGCAGAAACAGACGGCACCAACGCGGATCCGGGTTGAAGTGCGTAATGCAGTACAGGGCGGGCTGCTCGATGGCAGCGGCAACCAGCTCACCGTACAAGACGGCCAAGCCCTGCTATCTGGCAGTGCGCCATCGCTACTTGAACATGAAGCCCGTCGCAAGGCTGCTGCCTCGGCCATCGGCGAAAAAGGCATGATCAGCGACGCAGCGACCATTGCCAGCGGCGGCGTGGTGCAGGTTGAAGTCAAAGTGGTGGAGTTCAACAAAAGCGTATTGCGCCAGGTCGGCATCAGCTTCAAGAACATCAACGGCGGCTTCAGCTACGGCATCACCTCGCCAAGTGGCAGCAATGACGGCGGTGCGCTTTCATCGGCTTTCAAGCTGGTAGCCAAATCCATCCCTGGCGCCTGGGATGCCAATATCGATCTGCTGCAAGCCAATGGCATGGCGCGGGTGCTCGCCGAGCCAACCCTGGTTGCCCTGTCGGGCCAGAGCGCAAGCTTTCTCGCCGGTGGCGAACTGCCAATCCTGGAGCCGCAAGGGCTTGGCACCACCACAGTGACTTTCAAACCCTTTGGCATCGGCCTGACCGTCACTCCAACCGTGTTATCGGCTGACCGCATCGCGCTGAAGGTAGCCCCGGAAGCCAGCGACCTGGATTACACCCGCGGCATTACCTTGGATGGCACCCAGATTCCCGCCATCTCTACCCGTCGCGCCGACACCACAGTGGAACTTGGCGATGGCGAGAGCTTCGTCATCGGCGGGTTGGTCAGCAGCCAACTGTCCTCCAATGTCAACAAGATCCCCCTGCTGGGCGACATCCCGATTCTGGGCTCGTTCTTCCGCAACCTCAGCTACAAGCGCGAGGACAAAGAGCTGGTGATCGTAGCGACGCCGCGCCTGGTCAAACCGCTGGCACGTGGTACCGAGATCCCGCTGCCCGGCCAACGCGAAGCACAACCCAAACTACCGGTCTGGGGCGCGTGGTTGCTGCACCCGGCCAGCCCCGACCAACTCCCTGGCTTCTCACGCTGAAGTGTCCCCATGCCCCCGGTGATGCCCTTGCCCCAGACCCAGAGCCATCCCGAATTGAATCTGCTGCTATACGCACCGGATAACCGTCATATGGCGCGTCTGGGTGCGGTATTGGCGGGGCAGGCCAATCTGCGCTGGGTTGATAGTCGCGAAACCAATCCGCGTCAGCTGCTCGATGTCGCTGCCGGCTCGGCGTTCGTCCTGCTCGACTATTGCGGGGGCAATGCAGCCTATTCCACCGACGTCGCCCGGCAGCTGCACGCCCTGCCCGACTGCCCTGCACTGATTGGATTGGGCACTACCGGCCCGGAGCAGGCTGCACACCTGTTGGCGGCGATGCGCGCTGGCGTGTGTGACTTTGTCGATACCGACAACAGCACGGCACAGATGCTGGAAGTGTTTGAGCGCGTCGGCGCAGCTCCCAGCCCAGTGCGTGCGGCCGCCGCACCAGAACTGCGCCCGGACGGCCGCCTGATCGTGTTGTTGGGGGTGCGCCCCGGCGTGGGCACCAGCACCTTGGCGACCCATCTCGGCGTGAGCCTGGCCGAACAAAACCCGGTCTCGCCCGATGTTGCCGGCCTGCAAGGATGGTTATTGCTGATCGACCTTGGCCAACCCGCGGCCGATGCAGCGCTCTACCTGGGCATGGAAAGTCACTTCAACTATGAAGAAGCACTGCGCAGCGTCGAGCGGATGGATCGCACATTCGCGGGCACCGCATTTGCACACCATGCCAGTGGTCTGGCCCTGCTTGGCATCGCCAGTGGCAGCCTGCTTAAAAAGCACGAGCCCATCTCCCTGCTCGACCGACTGCGCAGCGTCTTTCCACTGAGCCTTTGCGATGTCGGCGGCTTGCCGGTGCAACTATTACCAACCACCTTGCTCAAGAGCGCATCCGAAGTCTGGTTGGTTACCGACCAAGCGATTGGATCACTGGTATCGCTGGACCAGACCATGCGCGAACTGGAAAGCCGTGGCCTGCGCGACGAGCGCCTGCAGCTGATCGTCAACCGTTTCGACGCCAACGGCGGGCTAGCCGACACGCAGATCGCACAGCGCTTCAACCTGCCGTTGCTGGCCACCATTCCCGACCGTTCGCGGGTGCTGCGCTCCAGCGCAGGACTGGGCCGTTTGTTGACCGACGCTGCTCCGCGTGACCCCTATCTCAAGGCCTTGCAACCTTTGTTGCAACGCTTGGAACGGCGGCGACCTGCAACCCCGCCAATCACCGTGCCGGTCTCACCGCTGGCTCGTCTCGCCAATCTGCTGGGTAGATAACAATGGAAGACAAAGTCACCCCCTTGTCCCCGCGCATCGCCGCAGCAGCGCTGTCTGTGGAGCCAGTGCCGAACGTGCCGTTCGAGCAGACCGAGCAGTTCCAGACCGTGCTGTCGGCGGCACACGAATATCTGTTGAACCATGTCGAAGATCAGCGTGTCGACATCGATTCCTGGTCACCGGAAACCATCGGCAAGTTCGTGCGCACGCAGACCGCGGCCTTCGTCAAGGAATGGAAGATCCCGGTCAATGCATACGAGATGGAGGCCGTTGCCAGCGCCTTGCAGAAGGAACTGACCGGTTTTGGCCCGCTCGATGACCTGCTGCACGACCCGGAGATCGAGGACATCCTGATCAACGGCTACAAGGACGTGCATGTATCGGCCGGCGGCATGCTGCGTCGTTCCACCCAGCGCTTCGGCGACGACCGCCATCTGCTACGCATCCTGCGCCGCATCATCGCCCCGCTCGGCCGCCGCCTTGATGACTCCAATCCGATGGTCGATGCACGCCTGCCCAATGGCGGCCGTCTCAACGCCATCATCTCGCCCTTGGCCGTTGACGGGCCGATGGTATCGATCCGCAAGTTCCGCAAGGATCCGTTCACTCCCGACGAATTGCTGGGACGCGGCGCGTTCGATAAGCCGATGTACGCGCTACTCAACGCAATGGTGCGTGGCCGCTGCAACATCCTGATCTCCGGCGGCACCAGCTCTGGCAAGACCTCGCTGCTCAATGCACTGGCGACCTTCATCCCGCACAACGAGCGGGTCATCACCGTCGAAGACACTGCCGAGCTGGCCCTCAATCACCCGCATGTCGTGCGGCTGGAATCACGCATGGGCGGCTTTGACGGCAGTGGGGCGGTCAGCATCCGCGAGTTGGTCCGCAACAGCCTGCGCATGCGCCCGGACCGCATCGTGGTCGGTGAAGTCCGTGGCGCCGAGGTGTTGGAAATGTTGCAGGCGATGAACACAGGCCACGACGGCTCGATGGCCACCGTGCACGCCAACAACGCCCGCGACTGCCTGTACCGACTGGAAATGCTTGCCGGTTTTGCAGGCTTCCAAGGCAGCGAAGACAGCCTGCGCCGGCAGATCGCCGGCGCAATCGACTTCATCGTGCAGATCTCACGACTTGGCAGTGGTCGCCGGGTGATCGTCTCCATCACCGAGATTACCGGCGTCAGCGACAACGTCATCACCAGCCAGGAGCTGTTCAAGCACGAAGCCTGGATCGACCAGGAAAGCCGCGAGCGCGACCGCTGGATAGGCCTGGGCTTCCACCCACACTGCCACAAGCTCGAGCCGTTCCGGCAGGAACTGCGCGAGGCCAACATGGGGAGCTTCCCTTCATGATGCTGCCCTTGCTGCTCGGGAGCTTTGCGGTGCTACTGGTGGCCCTGGCCATGGGTCTGTGGTGGGGCTTGGCTACCCGCGTGCAACAGCGCGCCGCCGCCAGCCACGCCGACACACGGCTGTCGCAGCCCGATCCGCAGCGCGCCGCCGATGAAGCGCGCAATAGCCGCCCACCGAGTAAACGTTGGGCCGAAGTGCTGCGCAGGGCCGGATTGAAGGACTCGGTGCGCACCTTGATCCTGATCGCCTTGCCCGGCATCGCCGTCACCATCGGTGCTGGCCTGCGCCTTGGCAGCGCCTGGTTCGGCGCGTTCGTGCTGGCGCTGTACCTGCTGGGCGTGGCGTTGTGGCTGTACCGGCGCATCGACAAGATCCAACAGCGGCTGGTCGCGCAGATGCCGGATTTCCTGGAAAACATGGTACGCATGGCCGGCATCGGCAACAGCTTGTCGATGGCCTTCCAGAGTGCCACCCAGAACGTTGATCCGCCACTGCGCCCCATCCTCGACAACGCACTTACCTATACCCGTGCAGGCATGGACCTGGACCGTGCCCTGCAACACGCCGCGCAAGCCTATCGTTTGCGCCCCTTGGAAATGCTGGCGGTGATTCTTGGCACCAGCATCCGCATCGGCGGGCGCAGCGATCAGATCCTGCAGCGCATGAGCGACTTCATGCGCGATCTCGAAGAAGTGCAGCGCGAGCTGCAGGCAACCACCTCCGAGACCCGCATGTCTGCATGGGTGCTGGCCCTGCTACCGGTGGGCGCGGCCTTGTCGATGGCCTTGATGAGCCCGGACTTTTTCCAGCCCATGTTCCATGAGCCACTCGGCAAGAAGATCCTGCTGATCGCGATGCTGCTTGAGCTGTGTGGCGGCTTCCTGCTGTACCGGCTGGCCAAATCACTATGACCCCGTCAATCGCCCCTCACCTTCGTCGGAGAGCTGCATGAACCAGCTGTACGCCATCGCCATGATGCTGGTCGTGCTGGCCCTGGTGCTGGCTGCGGCCGGCCTGCTCTACCGTGGGCGCCGCAGCCAACAAGCCGGTGCGGCATTGCAGAGCGCCCTGGACACCGCCCAGCACGTGGAACAGGACAACGCACAGAAGAGCGGTTGGTGGCAGCAACGGCTGACTGATCTTGCTGCCATCGGCCAACACTTCGATGGCAGCCACGTGCAGAAAGCACTGCTGGCTCCTGAAGACAAGCTACTACTGGAACAAGTGGGCTGGAATCACAATACCGGCACCGCCGCGTTTCTTGCCGCACGATTGCTGCTGGCCTTGCTGATGCCGTTCCTTGCCGTACTGGTGTTGCAGCCGCACGGCGGCGACATGGTCATCATCCTGCTTGTCGGTTTTGCGCTTGGCATTCTGCTGCCGAAGCTGCTGCTGCGCAGCTGGGCTGGGCGCCTACGCAGAAAAGTGGATGAGGAGCTGCCCTTGCTGATCGATCTGCTGCGCCTGCTGCAGGGTGTTGGCTTCAGCATCGATCAAAGTCTGCAGATGGTTGGCGAAAAACTGCACATCGCCATTCCCGTGCTGGGCCGTGAGCTGCAACTCGCCAATGCCAGCTATAGCCGCGGTCGCAGTCGCGCGCAATCACTGCGACGCCTGTCTGATTCCTTTGACAACGACGACCTGCGCAGCCTTATTCAGATGATGTTGCAGGTGCACCAGCACGGCGGTGCAGTGCAGGAGCCACTCAAACAGTTCGGCATGCGCCTGCGCGAGCAGCGCCGCATGAGGATGAAAGAGAAGGTCGGCAAGCTCTCGGTGAAGATGACCGTGGTGATGATGGTCACCTTGCTGCCGGCATTGATGCTGGTACTGGCCGGGCCGGCCATCATCTCGCTGGCCGCCGCGATCAAGGGGATGTAATGAAAGCCGACCTGATGAAGATCAAAGCACTACTCCTGATCATACTGGCCCCCGTCTTGCTCGCCGCCTGTGGCGGCAACCCTGCCGCCTACAAGCAACCGCCAGTTGAACCAGCGCTGGTGGAAGCCGCGCAGGACGACCGCGGCATGTATCTTGGCCTGCTCAAACAGATGCAGCAGCAAGGCGCCTATTACGCCTCGTTGGCACATATCGACGCCTTCCGGCAACGCTTCGGCGACAGCCCGGAACTACGCATCCTGCAAGCCAATGCATTGCGCGAAACCGGTGATGACCAAACCGCAGCCAGCATCTACCGGAGTTTGACCAAGGGCGGCCAGGCCGCACCGGCCTGGCATGGACTTGGGCTGATCGCGGCCAGCACACGCGACCACTCCGGCGCGCAGCTTGCACTCGACAACGCGGTGCGTGCCGACCCACTCAATGTCGCCTACCTCGGCGATCTTGGGTTTGCACTATTGCAGGCTGGTCAAGTCGAGCAGGCACGGGCGCCGCTGGCCAAGGCAGCCGAGTTGGGGCCGGACAATATCCGCGCAATCTCCAATCTGGCGCTGTGGGCATTGCTGTCCGGCCAGGCGGCAACGGCAGAAAGCATGATGCAACGCGCGAACCTGCCGCCACCGACCAGAAGCGAAATCTACCGGCTCGCACAGACCCTGCGACAACCAGTCGCCGCTGCCATTCCCGCTGCAACGGCAGCACGCAATGCAACCACCCTGGCCGCGCAGCAGCCTGCAACCAGCAGCAGGCATGTACCGCGCCCACCCAGCTCGATGCTTGATCGTTTCACCCCCTCGTCGAACCCTTCGCAGGAGGTAACGCCATGATCCGAACGGCATCCATTACCGCAGCGCTGTTGCTGGCCACGTTCGGCAGCTGCGCATCAGCAGCCGACCAGCACGCACCGTTGATCGAACGCATGTCCGATACCAGCACCGGAACCGGCACAAACGCTGGCAACGGCACAGCTGCAGCCGCCGCTCCGACTACAGCCGCGACGGTACCGGCCACCACCTTCGCCGACCTGCCACGTTCGCAGGTAGGTGACACCACCCGCGCCCTGCTACAGCTGCAGGCTGACAACAGTCGCCCCGGCACTGCGCTGCCGATGCTCGGCGAGGCCGCAAGTCGCAGCTACCAGCGTTACCTCAACAGTTTTGAGCACCCGATCCCCGAGTACTTCGAAGCAGCGCTCCCCAATCCCAAGCAAGGCGGCGGTAGCCGCTGAGGCCCACCATGTACAGCCCGCGGCGGTCATCACTTTCATTGTCACGCGCGCTACGCGATCCATCCAACAGTGCGCGCCAACGCGGCGGTGCGGGCCTGCCAATGCTGTTGCTGCTGCTTGGGCTGGTAGTGATCCTCGGCCTGGTCGAGGTGGGCTACCTGTACTGGAGCAAGCGTGATGTTCAGAAGACCGCCGATCTGGCTGCCTTGGCTGGCGCGCAGCGGCTGGAACTGTGCACCACCGATTACAAAGACAATCTGGCAGCACGCAACAACGCACTGACCGACAATCAATTCGCCGGCCAGTTGGCAATCAACTGCGGCTACTGGGGTGCCGAGCTGGCGCCCGGAGCGCGCTTTGTCGGTGTTGCCAGCAACCGCCCCCTGAATGCCGTCCAGGTCACCGCCTCGCGGCAAGCGGTACCCCTGCTGGGCCAGCTCACCTCCCTGCCACGCATCAGCGCCACCGCCGTGGCCAAGCGCACAGCACCACAAGCGGCTTTCAGCGTGGGCTCGCGGCTGCTCAACACAAACAGCAATGCGCCGCTGCAAGGAATACTGCGGCTGGTCGGCGTCGATCTGACCCAGACCCAGATCGCCAGCTATCAGGGCCTGGCCAACCTGAAGATCACCCCCCGCGGCCTGCTGCAGGCATTGGGCATTCCCGTTGCCACCGACATCAATGTCGGCGAATTCAACAATCTGCTTGCCGCCAATCAGGTCTCCGTCGGCAAACTACTGGATGTCATGGCCTCGCTGGCCAGCCAACAGGGGCTGGCTGGGGTTGACCTGCGCCTGCTGCAGCAGAAGCTGCTTGGCGCCGGCATCAGCAACGCATTGGTGCAACTGGGCTCCACTGCCAGCAGCGGGGGCTTGTTCGCCAAGATTTCCGGCGGCAGCGAAGCGGCCAACGGCGCACTGGATGTAGACCTCAACGCTCTCGATCTACTCGGCACCAGCATCTCCATCGCCAATTCCAAGCACGCCGTCGAGATACCGCAGCTGGACGTGCTCGGCCTGCTAAAAGCCAAAGCAAGCATTGTCGAACCCGCCTCGATCGGCATCGGCCCGGTCGGCACCACCGCCTACAACAGCCAGGTGCGCCTGTTCCTGGATATCGACTCGCAACGGATTCCCGCGCTCGGCACGGTACTGAACTGGTTGGGCACCCGCATCAAGCTGCCCACCTACATCGATGTGATCGACGGCTTCGGTCAACTCACCGCCATCGACTGTTCTACCCAACCTGCTACCGCCACTGTCGACGTCACCAGCGCCATCGCCAATGTCTGCATCGGCAAGGCCACAACGCCATGGGACTCGACCCGCGAGCTATGCCGCACGGGGCTGGGTAACGAAACCCTGGTCAGCCTGCTCGGCCGCGATGTACTCAACAAGAAAATCTCTCTTGAAGCACTGTCACAACGTGATCAACTCACCTTGAGCGCGGGCCAGACCGGCACCGTCAAACCCAATGATCTGAAGGTAGGCACGCTGGTCGCGGATCTGGTCGACGCATTGCTCGGCACCGTGCAGTCACTGTTCGCACCACAAGGCAACAGCACCGATGCGGCCAAGGATCTGGCGGTGCAGTACCTCGAAGCCACCAAGAAAAATGGCCTGTACCAGCCCGCCGTCGTGGTTCAGGCCCTGACCAACGGCAACAGCGATGCCAATCTGCCGGCACTGGGCAGCTGGACCACTGAAATCCCAACCTGCGAAAGCTGGCTTCTGGGCTGCACGCCGAAAAAGGTGCAAGGCGATGTCTGGCAGGGCTTTCTCTACGAAACCACGATCAGCAAGCCCAGCGTGCTCGGCGGTCTGCTCGACGTACTCGGGCTGACATCCTGCCAAGGCCTGATCGCCGGCCTTGCCTTCAACGACTGCGTCAGCAACTCGCTGGCCAAGTACCTGCAGACCAAGCCCGGTGGCCTCAGCGGCAACGGCGGCTACAACCCGGTCACTGGCAGCGGCAACTGTGGCAGCGTGCTGTGCCTGCTGCTCAAACCGGTCATAGACAATACCCTGCGGCCCTTGCTCAATGGCGTCGGCAACCTGCTCTCGAAGCTGCTATCGGACGTGCTGGGCCTGCAGTTGGGCCGCACCGACGTGCATATGCAGTCGATCCAATGCGGCCGCAGCCAGCTGGTCGAATGAGGGCCACCCCAAACAGTGCAGATGCCCACACCGCAATGCTTTCCAGCGCCAGATCGCGTGCTATGCTCGGGTACGAAAAAGGCGCATTCATGAAATGCGACGGCCATCGCAATTCGGGGGAATTACGAGGACTTATGAGAAGGATCGAAATGCTTCCGAGCCGGTTTGGCTGTGCACTATTCCTGGTTATTGGTCTGCTGACGGCACCTGCCGCGATGGCCGGCCGTTGGCAGCGCGGTGAAGCCGAGGTACCGGCCGCCCCCGCCAACAGCGAAGACAGCGCCGTTGGCAATACCGTAGCCGAGCTGAAACGCTTGATGGGCAACCAGGAACTTACCGAGCTCCGTACTACCTACAACGGTAACTACGGTGCCAGCCTGCTATTCCATGCCGACTCGCTGAACTATTACGTGGCGCTGTTCCACGAGAAGGAGTTCTGGCGGGTGATCCGCACCGACTCGGTGGAAAGCGCCGAATCGCTCTACCTCACCTTCGCCGAGCAGACCAAGCAGTTGGCCCAAGTCTATCTGGACACCATCCGCCTGCAGGCCGGCAAGGGCTATAGCGAGAAGCTGGTAGCGATGAACGAGCGCCGCCTGCGCGGCCTGCAGCAGGAAGCGGAGCAGCAACGCCAGCAGTCGCTGCAGGTCAGTAACGCCCTGCAGGAGCGCAAGCAGCAAGCCGTGGCACTGAGCTCGGACCTGCGCGCCACCAACACCCAGCTGGAAGCCTTGAACCAGCAGATCAAGGCCTTGCAGGCGCAGCAGGTCAATCCCGAATTGACCCTGCCAGCGACCCCCAGCGTCGCCCCGGCGACCGCCGCCACCCCGGTGATCCACAACAGCCAGGAACCGGCCAGCCACCCCTGAGGTCCTGACTTCAGCGCAAAAACGCGAACGCCGCCTTCCCTCGGGGAAGGCGGCGTTTTTGTAGTGCCGAGCCATGCTCGGCAAGGGCCTGCCCAGCAACGCATCGGCCCGGGGCCGCCCGCTGGAGCGGCGCAGGGTAGCCTCGGGCCAAAAGCCGCGAGGCCACCACGGTATCCGCCCGCGGAGCGCGTCCCCCTCCTCAAGCCTCCCCTTCGTTGCCGAAAGGGAGGCAGCAGGACATGGTGCCGAGCCGCGCGCGGCAAGCAATTGCCCGGTGAAGCCCCTGCCGAGCATGGCTCGGCACTACGGCACTATCGGTAAAGCCCAGTGGCTCATGCCCTGCAGCCTGCCTCGCCTGTTATTTGCCGCACCTGTCCCCACAGAGGTTGAGAATCCGCCCCGCCATCGCCATAAAGGACATTCCTGACAGCAACGTAGCCAGCCATGAGCGATCTTCCCCACGTATTCGAGGCCACCACCGAAACCTTCGAGGCCGAAGTCCTGCAGAAATCGATGCAGACCCCGGTGCTGGTCGATTTCTGGGCCACCTGGTGCGGGCCGTGCAAGAGCCTGGGGCCGCTGCTGGAAAAGCTCGCCGGTGAATACAACGGCGCGTTCGAGCTGGCCAAGGTCGATGTCGACAAGGAACAACAGGTCGCTGCCGCCTTCCAGATCCGCTCGGTACCCACCGTCTTCCTGATCAAGGACGGGCAGATCGTTGACGGTTTCCCCGGCGCGATGCCCGAGGGCCAGCTGCGTGAATTCCTGACCCAGCACGGCGTCATGCCGGCTGAGCCAGCTGCTGCCGTCGAAGAAGAAATCCAGGCGCTGCCGCTCGACCCGCAGGCCGAAGTCGCCGCATTGCGCGAGGCCATTACCGCTGAGCCGGACAAGGCCGAACTCAAGCTCGACCTGGCCTTGGCACTGCTCAAGACCGGTGCAACCAGCGAGGCCGGGCAACTGCTGGACGGTTTGCCGGCCAACCTTGCAACCGACGACCGCGCGGTCCGCGCGCGTGCGCGCTTGGATTTTGCCGCCGCTTTGCAGGAGGCACCGGCCGCCGATGTACTGACAGCGCGCCTGCAGGCCGACGGCAATGACCTGGAAGCACGTTACCTGCTCGGTATCCAGCATCTACTCGCCGGCGAAGATGAAGCCGCGCTGGAGCAGTTCATCGAGATGCTGCGCATCGATCGCAGCTTCCGCGACAGCCTGCCAAAAAAGGCGCTGATCGATGCCTTCCGGGTGGTCGAAGACGAAGACCTGGTGGGACGCTACCGCCGCAAGATGTCTTCGCTACTGTTTTAACTTGATGCCAGACAGTTCAATTTGCGTGTCAATTGCACGAAAATTGACAGCCCATCGGGGATGATCCAGCCGTGGCCCTCACCACGGCGCCTTGGAATGCATAACGATGAAGTTGCAAGCAGCACGATGTCAGCGTAACGGACACGCGTTTTTGGAGCCAAAGTGGCCGTGAGAAACATCGACGTTCGCCCATCCCTGTTGCAGCTGACGGTAGCTGCGTTGCTGCTGTGTTGGGCAACGCTGGCCAGCGCCCAGGACTGGACCTACCGCGCACGCCCCGGCGACACCTTGTGGGATCTGAGCGCGCGCTACCTGCAGGCCGACGTGCAATGGAAACAGTTGCAGGCCCATAACAAGATCGCCGATCCATACCGGCTCCCGCCTGGTCAGACACTGCGTTTCCCTATCGCCTGGCTGCGTGTGCAACCAGCACCGGCACGGGTGGTCGCACTACGCGGGCAGGCCCAGGTGAGCGACCCGGTCAACGGCGCGCGCGCCTTGCAGGCCAATATGCTGCTGCCGATCGGCAGCCAGCTGCAGACCGGTGACGATGCCAGCGTCACCCTCAGCTTTGCCGACAATTCACGCCTGCAACTGCGGGAGAACTCGCTGTTGCAGCTCGACCAGCTCAGCAGCTATGGCGCCACCGGCATGGTGGACACGCGCATGCGCTTGCAGCGCGGGCGCAGCAGCAACAAGGTAACGCCAGCGCGCGGGCCGGCATCGCGCTACATCATCACCGCCCCCACCGCGACCAGCAGCGTGCGCGGCACCTTGTTCCGGGTAAACGCAGGCGACCAGGACAGTCCTGCAGCCACCGAAGTCGTCGAAGGGCGTGTGCAGGTCGGCAATCGCGCCGGCCAGCGGGTGATTGGTGGCGGCCACGCAACCCTGATCCGCGCCGCGGGCAGCGCGCCGGCACAGCCGCAGCCATTGCTGCCGGCCCCACAGCTGCTTGAATCACACTTGCGGCTGCAACCACTGCCGTTGCTGGCTTCCTGGCAGCCGCTCGGTGCGGCCAAACGTTACCGGGTAGAGGTAGTGCTGGCGGCGACGCCGGACGTCGTATTGTTCGCCCGCGAACTGGCAGAAACGCAGATCCGCATCGACAGCTTGCCGCCAGGCCAGCTGCGTCTGCTGGTACGTGCCATCGACACCGATGGCGTCGAAGGCCTGGATGCAGAACATGATTTCTCTGTACCGGAGGGCCTGCCCGCGCCCTTGACGCTGGCGCCGCTGCATGGGCAGACCGTGCATCAGCTGCAGCCACGCTTCCAATGGGCCAAGGTTGCCGGCGCCACTGGCAGCGTGCTTCAGATCGCCGACAACCCGGACTTCCTGCAACCCTTGGTCGAACAACAGGCAAGCAGCCAGCAATTGCGCATCCACCGCCCACTGCCGGCTGGAAACTATTTCTGGCGACTGGCCTCAATCGATGCTGACAACAACCCCGGTCGCTACGGCCAGGCATTACCCTTGAAGCTCAGTGATGTGCCCGTTGCGATGCCTCTGGACTCGGCAAGAGACCACAAGGGCCTGCTGACCCTGCGCTGGCCGGCCGACAGCGCCGCCCAGCACTATCGCGTGCATATCTCACGCAAGGCAGACTTCTCCCGACTGCTGCTGGATGAACAAGTGGACATTCCCGAGATCGCATTCAAGCAGCCTTGGCGTGGCGGCACCCTGCATGTGCGCGTGCAGAGCATCGAGGACGATGGTTATGCCAGCAAGTTCTCCACGCCGCAGCAGATCCAGCTGCGCTGCCGTCTCTGTTATGGCGTCGGCGCAGGCGCCTTGCTGCTGCTTGCCTTATGAGGCCACTACGGCCGCGCTGGCAGGTCCGGCTGTTGTTTGTACTGGGCTGCGCGCTGGTGGTCGGCTGGCTCAGCCATACCCGGGTGTTCTGGCAGCAGGATGTCGCCAGCTATGACCTGTTGGTGGGCGACTGGGAATACCAGCCTGACCCACGTCTGGCGATCATCGCCATCGATGACCGCAGCCTGCAGCAACTGGGCCAATGGCCGTGGCCGCGAAGCGTCCATGCGCGGCTGCTGGATCGCCTGCACCAAGCGGGCGTGGAGCGTGTCGCACTGGACCTGATGCTGCCCGACGCCGACCGCAAGGACGCCAGCCAGGACAACGCCTTGGCCGCCGCGATCCGCCGCAATGGTCGGGTCGTGCTGCCGGTACTGGCCGCACCGGCCAGTGACGAAGCGGTGCCCGAGGAACTGCTGCCCGTACCAGCCATTGCCAAAGCGGCAGTAGCGCTCGCACACACCGATATCGAGGTGGACGGTGACGGCGTTGCACGCGGCGCCTACCTCAAGGCCGGCATCGGCTCGCCACACTGGCCTGCACTCGGTGCCGCACTGGCCGGTATCAACGAGCCGTTACCGGGCATGGTCGATCCTGCGCCACGGACCCGCTCTCCTTATCAATGGCATCGCGATCATTACGTGCGGCTGCGCTATGCCGGGCCGCCGGGCAGCTTTCCGCAGATGTCCTATGTCGACGTACTGGAAGGCCGGATACCCGCCAACCTGTTGACGGGCCGGCTGGTCATAGTCGGTATGACTGCCAGCGGCATCGCCCCACGCCTGCTCACCCCGACGTCGCGCGACAACTGGATGAGCGGCAGCGAGTATCAAGCAAACGTCGCATCGATGTTGCTGGCCGGCAACGCCATCCGTCCGCTGCCACCGCTGCTGCAGACTGCAATCACCATAGCGCTGGTGGCACTGGGCGCGCTGGGCATCACCTCCGCCATCCGCCAGCGCTGGCTGCTGGGCGCATTGGCCATCCCTGCTCCCATACTACTGAGCCTGGCTCTGCTACATGGCGCGAATCTGTGGTTCGCACCAGTTGCGGCGACCGCTGGCTTCATCGGCATGCTGTTGTTCTGGACGCTATGGCAGATGCGCTACTGGCGCCGCCAAGCCAACCGTGACCCGCTTACGGGCCTTGCCAACCGCATGCGCTTTGAAGAGACGCTGCGGCGGGAAACCGATGCCGCCCGCCGTAGCGGCCGCCCCTTGACCCTGTTGCTGATCGATGTGGATCACTTCAAGAGTTGCAACGACAGTCACGGGCACTATGTCGGCGATCGCCTGCTGCGTTACCTTGGCCGCACCATCGAGGATATGGCACGGCGTCCGCGCGACCTTGCCGCGCGCTTCGGTGGTGACGAATTCGCCTTGATCCTGCCCGACACCCCGCCGGCCGGCGCCGAACAGTTGGTGCAGAGCTTGATCAGCCGCGTACGCCAGCTCAGCATTCCGATCGACAAGGCGCAGCACAGCAAGACCCGAACCACCGTCACCATCGGCGTATGCAGCGTGCTGCCCGGCCCCGACGACAGCCCGGCACGCCTGTTCGAAGCCGCCGACGCCGCCTTGTACCAGGCCAAGCAGGCTGGCCGCGACGGCTACCGCATCGCCCCACCCTGGCCGCACTGAGCCATTCCATACGCATGCGAATGCTAAACTCCGATTCCCCTGTAAGCCCGCATTCGCAATGAAAGCCAGCCTGTTCCGCCGCGGCATCAACCTGTGGCCACCATTCCTGTTCGCCGGCATCCACGTCACCGCCATCAGCGCCGACTACCGCTACGTGCGGGTCGAGCTGCGGCAGCGACCCTGGAACGTGAACTACGTGCGCACCCACTTCGGCGGCAGCCTGTTCGCGATGACCGACCCGTTCTGGATGTTGTGCCTGCTGCAGAATATGGGCAGCCGCTACTTCGTCTGGGACAAGGCCGGCACCATCGAGTTCCTCAAGCCCGGCCGTGGCGTGGTGTGGACCGAGTTCCGGCTCGATGACGCCACCCTGGACGAGGTCAAGGCCGCCACCGCCAATGGCGACAAATACCTGCACTGGTTCGAGAACGACGTGCTCGATGCGAACGGCGAGGCGGTCGCGCGGGTCCGCAAGCAAGTCTATGTGCGCCTCAAGCCGGAAGCTCGCGGCCAGGCCTGAATCACTGCCGGACGCGCGTTACCGGCAGCGGCAGGCGCAACGGTCCTTCGCTGCCGGCCTTTGCGTACAACGCAACCTGCAGGTTCCGGCCGTCATCGCTCAGGTGCAGCGGCCGTTCACCGTCACGCAGGTGCGCCGGCATCGCTGCCAGTGCTTCGACAGCATCGCCATGTGGATTGGCGCGCAACCATAACAGTGCTTCGGCCAGGCGCAGGCTCGCACCGGCATCCTGCAGGCGCAGCGCATAAGACCGGTAAGCGGGCGCTGCGATGTCACCCAGGACACAGCCAACCATATTGGCAACGCATTCAAACCGCCACGACGACGGCACCGGCGGCTCGATGAACAAGGCTCGATCAGCAACCAGCACCTGCGCGGCCGCATCGGTACACGCTCCCTGCATCGCCAACGCGGTGCGGGCCTTGCTTTTGTCAGGGTCCCAGACCAGCACGGCCAGCGGCTGCTCCATCAGCGACAGCCCTTCGGTAACAAGGCGGAACTCACCCCGCATGGCCGGACACAGACTCAGTGCAGAGGCTGGCGGGGTGGTGAAAACGCCATCGCAGGAGGTGGGCAGCGGATGCTCAGCAGGCAGTTCGGCCAGCACCTGCGCCAGCACACTCACATTGCCGCGGACCATGGACGCCCCCAGAACCGCCGGCATCAACCCATCGCCATGCGTCATCAGCATCTTCGCCGTGCGGGTGTCGTTGCACAGTCCTGCCAGCGCGTCGGCGCTGCGCCCCTGCACATGCGCCAAGGCGTGTGCGGTCAGCGAACGCTGCAGCAATGCCCAGTTCGGCATCGGGGCCCGCGCATCAGGCGTGAACGGATTCTGGTAATGGTCGTAAGCCGACAATGCCGCTATCCGCGTCAGCAAAGCCTGCTGGCCGACCAGCGCGGCTTCGGCCGAGGCAGGGTCCGCACGTAACTTGGCGACGCAGTCGTCGCTGGTCCAACGGCATGCTGGCTGCAGCGGTGGCGCGCTGACATAGCGCTCCTGCGCCGCGCGCAACGTCATAGGCTGCACGTGGTCATCGGTCAATGGCTGTTTGGCCAGGGCTGCGAGGCGCTGGCGATCTTCTTCGATCAAGCCCGGCCGCTCTGCCATCGGAACATCGTCGAAGTCCAGCAGCCAGAGGGCCTCGAAGGCATTGCGCCCGACAAAATGGGTGGGTTGCTGCATCAGCGCCAGCGCGTCGCGCTCCGCCTTGGGTACTGGCATCAATCGCGAAACAATCCATGCCGCAACAACCACGATGATTACCAGCAGCATTCCCCCCAGCACCCAACGCAGTCCTTTCAACACAGTGTTCCTCCCCAACGCACCCGTCCCTGAACGCCAGAAGGTTAACCGGCTGCGCCATCCCGCTACAATTTGCGGATGTCGCCCGAAGCCGGAGGGGGGGGGGGGGGGGGGGGGGGGGGGGGGGGGGGGGGGGGGGGGGGGGGGGGGGGGGGGG